>CAYNHB010000042.1:0-2341 GCA_964397155.1 uncultured Candidatus Saccharibacteria bacterium | reverse complement strand
CAAAAACAAAGCCCTAAAGCTGTTTTTCGTATGTCGCGGACGATTAGCTCAGTTGGTTAGAGCACTTCGTTTACACCGAAGGGGTCGTAGGTTCGAATCCTACATCGTCCACAACTAGCAGTTCTTAAATTTTAAGGGCTGTTTTTTGTTTGCGAGAAAGAAAATGGAATATTCTGCGAATTTTTGTTCCATCAAAATGAAGTGAAAGCGGATGTTTTATAATTTTTTAAGTTGTCGCTTGGATCTACTTTTTGTAACTAAAAAGTAGCAAAAAGTTTGGGGGTGTTTTATTCGCTATCACATTGATTTATCTTTGTATATTTTGACTTGGCGCTCAGGGCACACCCCAAATCCCAAACTCCTTGGTTATTCTTAATTATTTTTTTGTTACATTTCAGAATAATAGGAAGGATTTCGCATAATTTGCTTTGGGATGATAGCGGTGGAGTTGTTTGCTAAAAATTTAAGGCTAATATAAAATAAAAATATGAAACATCAAACCAGTTCGGAAAAAGAAACATTAAAATTTGCCAAAGAATACACTAGAAAATTAAAAGGCGGAGAGGTGGTAGGTTTAATTGGCGATTTGGGTGCAGGTAAAACTGTTTTTACCAAAGGGTTGGCTATTGGTTTGGGTATAAAAAATACTATCACCAGCCCGACTTTTGTTTTAATGAAGGTTTATCCTGTTAAAAAGCATAAACAAATAAAACAGTTTGTTCATATCGATGCTTATCGTTTAAAATCAGCTAAAGATTTAGAGGTAATTGGCGCACTTGAATATTTTGATCGGTCGGATTCAGTGGTGGTGATTGAGTGGGCTGATAGAGTAAAAAAAACATTGCCGAAAAAGGTAACTTTTATTACAATGGAGCATAATGGAAATAGTCGAAGAATTAATTATTAATATAAAATTTATGGGAACAGGAATGAGCAAAAAAGTTTTTGAAGGAATAAACAATCCTCAACCAGCACAAAGAATCCTAGAAGAAGAAAGGCGAAAAGAAAAAAGAGGTGATTTAAGCGAAAAAGAAATGAGAGAGAAGACAGTTAGAGAATTAGAGAGTATAGCCGATGATATGATTAAAAATTCTCATCAGTTGGCAGTAAAGACAGAAGAAGAATATGAAAAGTATTTTACTAGCCAACATAGTAGCGAACAAAAAGCAATTGAAGCTATAGTATTTTTTGATAATAGCCAAGAAGAAAAAGACAGGGAGGGAGAATTAATGGTTTATGCTGTTTGGTTAGCTGTTAAAAAAAGAAGAAGAAAAATAGTTGTTCATTAATTATTTTTTTGAGAAAGGATCAACCCTGCTACGCCCAAGACAATTATAGCGTCGGCAATATTGAAAACAGTAAAATAGTTTAAGTCCAAATAATCTATGACATAGCCGTATTCTATTCTGTCTATTAAATTGCTACTGGCTCCGAGGATTATAAAAAACAAGAATCCAATCAAAAGAGTTTTTCGTTTTTTAATACAATATATAGTAAAGACAAGAAAAAAGATAATTATTATTGATGAGATTGTGATGGCAACTAGGTTATTTATTGGGATAGAAAAAGCAATAAAATAATTTTTGACAAAAGACAACTGTAAAATATTTCCAATATAGTTAATTGGTTGATCCAATAGGCTGTTTATCGCTGATATTTTTAAAAATCTATCTACCGCCAATAAAAAAACAGCTATTCCGGCAAGGATAGCTGTTTTTTTATTTGAAATATTATAAATCATAATATATTAGACCGCATTTTGTAATTTAATTTTACACTCAATACATGCACTAGCTACGGGACGAGCTATTAATCTTTTGGCATCTATTTCTTTTTTGCAGTATTTACATATACCATATTTGCCCTGTTTAATTCTATCTAAGCTGCTAATTACATCTCTTAACGATTTTTCTAGAACCTGTTCTTTGGCCAGATTAGTTGAATATTCATCTATTTCTTGTACGTTATCGTCATTTTTGTTGCCATATTCAGGAAATTCTGTCCGATGTTCATCTTTTTCATGAGTATCTTTTTTGGTAAATTTTTTTAAATCGTCTTCGATTTGCTTTTTCTGCTTAAGAAGCCTGTTCTTAATTTGTGCCAGCGTTTTCTTGTCCATATTTTTCTTTTTAGTATTAATAAATCCCCTGTCGACTAGGGCATTTTTATATAACTATTTTATAATATAATACTTAATAAATCAAGTCCTAAAAGAGAAAATTAGCAATTAAAAAAGGGGCCCAGGAAGGCCCCTTTTTATATAAAAATTAATTTATGAGCCGACAGCTGAGCCCCATCCCTAAAGATTTTGTTCCTGAATCGATTGCTCGATAATCAAGAA
>CAYNHB010000041.1:0-3120 GCA_964397155.1 uncultured Candidatus Saccharibacteria bacterium | reverse complement strand
CTGGGTTAAAGAAGGTTGTGATGCCCCAGAACTTTCCCGGGAGGGTTTTTGGGTAAATAGGAATTTCATTAAAACTTTTTCTGCCTTCATGATATAATCGATTTTTTCCTCCTGAATTATGCACTAAGCTTACAAGCCCGCTTGTATCGTCATAAATTTTTTTGTCTTTTAAATAAAAACTATTTTTTTTGGATATTAAAGAATAATTAAATTCTTGAGGCAAGCTAACCCCCTGGCCGTCTTGCCTAATTAAATAATTTAGAACTAATTGGTCTAAACCAAAGCAGTCCTGATTTACTTTATCTAAATAATTTACCATTTCTTTACAAAAAAATTCTACCTTTTCCTTCCTTCCGCATAACATTCCACCGTTAATAAGCTTTTTTGCTTTGGATTTTTCAAGAAATAAATTCTTAATTTTTTTATTTTTAATCTTTTTTAAAATCTCCAAATTAAAATCTTTGTCAGCTAAAATGTCTTCCTCACAAAAGCCGTAGCCGTCTTTGCATAAATCAAAAACTTTTTTAATTGGTTTTTGAAACCACATATCTCCGCCGTCAATCAGCATAAAGTGAGTTATATCTTTTGGAATTTTTGAGAAGGCCTTTGCTAAATCTCTATACCTTTGGTTTGTTATTTGAGAGCCATTTTTAAACTTAAAAATTTTAACGCCTTTTATTTTAACGCTGCTTACAAAGCTTTTATTTTTACCGTAATAAATCAGAAAAACCGGACCTTTGTATCTGGCCTCTTTTCTTAGAGTGGGCAAAAAATCATCAATAAAATTTTTAGCTAACTTGTCATCTATGCAAGTTATTATTACTGTTTTCATTACTTGCCTTTTAATGCTTTGTTGTGATATGTTTTATTATAATTTATATTATAATCTAAAACAAAACAATGGAAAAATTTGTACCACCAACACAAAGAAAAAAGCTAACATGGACAATTAATTCAGATTGCAACTTTAAATGCCCTTACTGCCCTGCTCCGACAGAACAAAAAATAAAGATGGCTAAAAAAGATAATTTTGACATAGGTGCTGTAATAAATTTTTTAGACAAGCAGGGTACATGGGATATCCACTTAATTGGCGGAGAGCCGTTTTTGCACCCAAAGTTTATTGAATTATGCCAGCTACTCACAAAAAAACATTATATTGGCTTAGATACCAACCTTTCATCCCCCTTAGTTTTCGAATTTGCAGACAAAATAAATCCTGAAAAAGTAGCTTACATTTCTTGCTCTCTTCAAATAACAGAACTAAGGCGTCTTAATATGGAAGACTCTTTTATAGAAAAATTTTTGTATTTAAAGAAAAAAGGGTTTAATCTTTCGTCTTCACTTGTCACATGGCCTCCTTTTATACATGAGTTTGAAAAAATAGTAGAAAAATACAGAAGCAAGGGCATAGAGCCCTTAAGACCTATTTTATTTAAGGGAACTTACAACGGCAAAGAATACCCAAAAAGCTTCACACAAAAAGAAATTGATTTGTTTGAAAAACACTCTTCTAAAATGTTAAAGGGCTTTAATCCTGATTTGAACAAGAGAAATCTTACATTTGAAGGCATCCCGTGCCTTGCTGGTAAAAATTACATAAGGATAGACACAAGGGGCCGAGTGACAAGATGCCGAACAGAGGAAGCCCCAATAGGGAACATTTTTAAAGACAAGATAGAACTTTTTAAAAATATTATGCCTTGCCGGTCAAAAGTTTGTGAGTGCCTTTGGGAAGGCTACCGCTTTGCCCAAGGCGAACCCCAAAAAAATATTAATTTTCAAATAGAAAAAATAAAAGACAGGATTAAAAACCTTTCAAAAGAAAGTGAAACAACCATATTCACTGTTGATAAAAAATTCCACGACCTTCCTTATATGCACTTGGAAATGGCAAAAAAATTAAGAGATTTATTTTTTGAAAACGACATTAAGGGCTGCCTTGAATTAGGTTTTTTTCAAGGGAAAAGCAGTGCTTTTATTGCTGCTATTTTAAATGAAATGGGCAGGGGCCACCTTACAACCATTGATTTGCTTTCAATATTAGAAAAAAAACCAACCATTAAAGATGTGTTAAAAGACCTAAATTTAGAAAAGTTTGTAACCTATTATTTTGAGCCAAGGTCATATACATGGCGCTTAATGAAAATGATAGAAAAAAACCCTAAACCAATTTTTGATTTTTGCTACATAGACGGCGGCCACAATTGGGACAATACAGGGTTCGCATTTTTCTTGGTTGATAAGCTTCTACGGCCCGGGGGATGGATTGTTTTTGACGACCTTTACTACAACATTGAAGAAAATGCAAAAAAACCAGGCAAACAACTTTCAGAATGGGCTAAAAAACTTCCAGAAGAAGAAAGAAAAACCTGCCAAATTTTTAAGGTCTGGAAGCTTCTAGTAAAACAAAATTCTAATTACCATAATTTTAAGGAGAGTGACCAATGGGGTTTTGCTCAAAAAAAAACCTAGTTTTTAGCTATGAAGGCGCGGACTCCTCTTTTCTTTCAAAAAAATAATTAAAAACTCTGTGGCGAAAACCACGTTTTTTTGATGCCCACTCAAAACATCCGTGCTGATTTATTGCCAGATCTTGCTCAGGATCAAAATCATACTTTTTGCCAATTTCATGGCGCTCAACATATTTCCTGTTAATCCTTTTTCCGTGCCACAAATGAAGGCAGATGTTATCTAAATAATAAACACTGCCCTTTGTTAGAAAAAATGCTTTTTCTGCCCAATTCTTTATGGGTTTCACCAATTTTCTAGGAAGGCAATCTATAAGAAATGTATTTTTTTGCCCACAAAAAGAATAAGCCATAACGCTGTCCCCAGAGCCCAAAATTGATCTATCAAGAAATCCAATTCTATCAAAAACTTCGCGCCTGCCAGCCCAAGCTAGCCCGGTCTGAGCCCAAACCCTTTTTGAATTATGAAGCAGCAAATAATTTTTTTTTAACCAATCGCTGTAGGCCTTCCCAATGATAAAATCTTCCGGGTCATAATCAAAAAAAGAATTCGGAAGCTCTACGCCTTCTTCTGCCTTAGGCAAATATATGCAGTAAGAAAACAACTGCACAACAATATATTTTTCAAGAAGCTCTGAAGTTTCTTTTA
>CAYNHB010000040.1:0-3194 GCA_964397155.1 uncultured Candidatus Saccharibacteria bacterium | reverse complement strand
AAACTTAACAGCTCTTGAAAACGTTATGCTTCCTATGATTTTTCAAGGGGTTCCTGAAGAAAAAAGAAAGCAGAGAGCAGGGGAATTACTGGAATCTGTAAACCTGGTAAATAGAATGAACCATAGGCCCATGGAAATGTCTGGAGGAGAACAACAGAGAATTGCAATAGCAAGGTCTTTGGTAAATGACCCTGAAATTTTAATTGGCGATGAACCAACCGGAAACTTGGATTCTTCTACTGGAAAAGCAGTTATGGAAATTTTAACAGACCTGCACAAAAATCAGAAAAAAACCATTATTGTTGTAACCCACGACCCAAATATTGCCCATTACAGCCAAAACATAATTCACATCCAAGACGGTCAAATTGTAAAAAACCATTTTAAGGAGTCCGAAGTCCTTTGGGCCGAAAACAACAAAAAATAAAGATTTTGTCCAAATGAGTAAAGATTACACCAAGTGGCACAAAATAAAAACAAATATTAATGATTTAAAAAATCGTGTATTTTTTCACGAAAGAGAAATTTGGTTTTGTTATATCGGGGCAAACGTTGGTTTTGAGCAAGATGGAAATAAGCAAGATTATTTGAGGCCGGTGCTGATTCTCAGAAAATTTAATAATGAGATATTCTGGGGCATGCCGCTCACAAAATCTGATAAAACAAAAGATAGCAGATATTACTATAATTTTTCGTTTGTTGAGAATGTAGAAAGCTTGGCTATACTTTCTCAAGTTCGCTTGATGGATGCAAGAAGATTGGCCAGGCAAATAGGCACAATGAGTGAAGACGATTTTAAAAGAGTAAAAGAAAAACTCAAGGAGCTTTTGCCTTGAGTTTTCTTGTTCCTCTGCCAAAGGCAGAGTCGGGCCGAAGCCATTTATATTATAATTATACACCCGTATAGTCTTATGTCAAGAGTGGAAGAGAGGTAGTCGGCTATTCTCAAGTTCTCAAGAACATTGGAATAAATTTGGTAAGTATTAAATTACGTAATTAATTACGTAACTAAAAAATATGACAAGAAGAAAATTAAAAGAAAAAAATATAAGGAAATTAACCAGAGTAGGTAAGGGCAGTATTGCTGTGACAATTCCTATTGAAATGGTAAAACAGCTAAAATGGAAAGAGCGCCAAAAGGTTGTTTTGGATTTGCGGGGCAGTAAAATAACCATTGAAGATTGGAAGGAATAACACCCTTAAATACCGGAGTTTTAAGAGTGTTGCTTATAAAAAT
This sequence comes from uncultured Candidatus Saccharibacteria bacterium, assembly GCA_964397155.1. Taxonomy (GTDB): domain Bacteria; phylum Patescibacteriota; class Minisyncoccia; order Minisyncoccales; family Staskawiczbacteraceae; genus XYD1-FULL-39-28. Next base: position 1,957 of record CAYNHB010000040.1, on the reverse strand, counting down.
AAAGAATATTTTAAAATTATTTAGAACTATGTCAGAAGGTTCAAAAAACGAAAATATAGAAAACCAACCGCCCCAAATTTTCGGGCCAGAAACAGAATCACCGGAACAAAAACGGGAAAGGATTTTAAGGATGTATGAAGACTTAATCCATTCTGTTCTTCCATGTTTAGAATTTAATGACAGTTTACCAGGGACAGAAGAATATACTTTAACGAGGAAGCTTATGGGTTCATCGTCAACTGAGAATTCTCCTGCGACTGTTCGGCAGTTATTATTTACGTTAGCTTTTAGTGAAGCTCCTTTAGTGCAAGAGATGGCTAGGTCTGATTATAAAATTTACCCTCCTATTCAAGAAAAAGATGATGCTGGATTTGTTGTTTTAACTCGACCAGATCCAAAAGCGTTGGAACAAGCCGAAAAGTTTAGAAGTGAAATGCGGAGTTTGATAGAAAGTAAGGTTTTGTCTGGGTTAAAAATTTTAGACCTAGGATGTGGCTCTGAGCCGACTTTTTCCAGGGTTGCTAGAGCTGCCGGCGCAGATGTTTGGACAGTTGATTTGATTGGCACTGATCAGTTCGAATATGAAGATAAAAGCAAAATTAATCCTAAAACAATAGAAATAGAAAATGAAAAACATATAAAATTAGATTTAGCAGATCCTAGAGCTGTTGAAAAAATACAAGAGCTGACAGGAGGGAATTTTGATATAACAACAGAGGGTCATTTGCACACGCCGGGATATACAAGGGCGTTTGAAGGAGATAGTATAAAAATAGGAATGGCATTATTAAAAAAAGGAGGGGCTCATTTTGTCGGTACTCCAGATTGGCGATCCGACGAACAGCCACCATTCAAAGAATAAATAAATGTTTAAAATAAATTTTAATAATTTAAAAGAGTATTTTAAAATTGCTCTAAGAAGCGTCCTGACAAGGAAGATGAGGTCTTGGCTTACAACGATTGGAATTATTATCGGTGTGTTTTTGATTATTACTTTGCTGTCTTTGTCTGAAGGATTAAAGGGCGCTGTTTTGCAACAATTAGGAAAAATGGGAAAGGATTTAATTACCATTATGCCCGGAGACCCAAGCAACATATTTACATCTGTCCAAGGAGGCGCAAAACTTACTAATGACGACATCAAAATAATTGAAAAAACAGAGGGAGTGGATGTGGTGGTTCCAATGAATTATACAGCCATTACAGCCAGATACAGAGATATTAAAAAAACAATTTTGATATATGGAAATGACTGGGAGCGCGCAATGGATATTTATAAAAATGACATGGGATGGACAATTAATCAAGGAAGATGGCCGATACCCGGCAAAAATGAGGTGATATTGGGCAAGATAGCAGCAGAAGAAATTTTCCCGGGGATAAGGGTTGGCAGTGAGTTGATTATCGGTGGTAAAAAATTTCAGGTAGTGGGCGTCTTGGACTCTCTTGGTTCTAAAGACGATGATTCTATGATAGGCATTGACTTGAAGATTTTTGAATCCCTTACAGGAGAAAGAAATGGGGCAAAAATGGCTTTTTTAAAAGTGAAGCCCGAGTATTCTGCAGATACTGTTGTTGAAAATTTAAAACGCTCCCTTGAGTATAATAGAAAGCGTAAAATAGGCCAGGAGCCAAGCGATTCTTCTTATACTATTTTAACTTCAGAAAAAATAACAGAAATTGTGGCAAATGTTATGGGAATGATACAGGCAGTGATAATTGGTTTTGCTTCAATAGCCATAATTGTTGGAGGAATTGGAATTATGAATACTATGTATACTTCTGTCAGTGAAAGGATTAAAGAAATAGGAATTATGAAAGCAATTGGAGCTAAAAATTCAACAATCACAACATTATTTTTGATAGAGTCAGGAATTTTTGGAATGCTTGGGGGAATGGGCGGAACCTTGCTTGGATTTATATTTGCAAAAGGAATAGAAATTTATTTTCAAATACA
>CAYNHB010000039.1:0-3276 GCA_964397155.1 uncultured Candidatus Saccharibacteria bacterium | reverse complement strand
TTCAAAATTTTGGCAGACGCCGAGCCCCGCCTTTGGCGGGGCGAGGCGAAAAACTCGTCGTGTCTAAATTGGCGGTCTGTTTTAGTCAAAGTTAGAACTTTTTTTCAAGAAAATCCTGACTTTGAATTTTAGTTGCCCGCCGCCTGCGGCGGCGGGCAAGAACAAAACCGAAAATTGCTCGGGCGGGGCAAAAAGGGAAAGGGTTTTAGGGAAAAGGAATTTTTGCCCCGCCCTCGCCGCCGCCTGAAAAATTTTATAATTGCTTTTATTTTTTACGAGTTATGATATACTAAATTAATAAAATCATAGAGTTATTATTAAATTTGAAAAATTTATGCCAGAAAGAGAACCACATGAACCAGGGCAAGAGGAAGAAAAAAGTTTTTCTCCTGAAACTGCCTTGGCGGATTCTAAAAAATTTTTTGAGGAGCATGGATTATCTGAATTTGCCGAAGCATTGCCAGAAGATATCTTACTCTCCGAGAGTCAAATTGAATGCATTCTAGAGGCTCAAAAGAAAGGATTAGACCGTAGTATTATGCTTCCTCCTATATCTGTACAAGAAGCAAATATAGAAAAACTTATCGCAAAGACTGCTGGCAAAATAGAGCCCGATAAAATTGGAGAGTGTGGATATAAGGTAGATGCGCACGTTCCGCCAGAACAAGTTAAAGAGCCAATTGCCAAACATTCACGGCCCAAGAAAAATCCTTATTTATTGTTATATCCATCTAACCCACTTGATGTAGCGGGAAAAGTAAATTCCCCAATAGAAGATGTGTATATCCATCAGGCTCATTTCCCTTTTTCAGCATATATCCACCGTCCAGATCATATTTATGGAGATAATATTTATTCCAGCGGATTAACATTGCCGGAATATTTTGTTGCCCAACGCATGGAATATGAAAACACTGGTAATCATGAATTTAGTGGTGAATCTGGCCGAGAATTGCTACTCCTTGATGCTCGTCGTAATAAGAAAGATAAGCCACCTCTTGGCTTGCATCCAGGTGAAAGATATTTTGGAGATATGGTGACCGCGAAATGGGATACGGAGTCGCAAGGAATAGGAATTAGTGCATGGGTGAATGTGCAATACATAAGAGGAAACCATTTAACTCCATGTCCTACAATAGTGTTAGAATTAGAACAAAAAAAGCAGAAATAAAAGCAATTACAAAATTTTTCGGGCGGCGGCGAGGGCGTGGCGGGAATTCCTTTTCCCTAAAACCCTTTCCCTTTTTGCCCCGCCCGAGCAATTTTCGTTCTGTTTCTGCCCGCCCCGCTTTGCGGGGCGGGCAACTAAAAATCAAAGTCGGGATTTTCTTGGAAAAAAGTTCGGATTTTGACTAAAACACACCGCAATAAAAAGGTTGTTTGCAACCTTTTTTTGTTGTGATAAAATTAAAAAACAGTTATTAAAAAACAAAAAAATGAAAAAAATATTTTTAGTTGTTTTAGTTCTTTGTTTATTTTTGATTACCGTGCCAGTGAGCGCGCTGACACAATCAGAAGTCAATGCTTTGATTTTGCAGATACAACAGCAGATTGCCCAACTGCAGGCGCAGTTGCAAACATTGATTTCCCAACAAGCAGGCGGTGAAACGTGGTGCCATACTTTTGACACAAATTTAGGTTATGTCAATTCCGGAACAGTAGAGGTTGCTCATTTGCATACTGCTTTAACAAAACAGGGAATTTCTTTTTCTCCGGATGCCGGAAATATTTATGCTGAAGCAACAGCATTAGCGGTTAAGAAATTTCAGGAAAAATATGCTTCTGAAATTTTAACCCCTTTTAAGTTGGCCAAGGGCACCGGGTATACGGGGAAAACTACGAGAGCAAAATTAAACGCGCTTTATGCATGCCAAACAGCTCAAACCCAAAATCAAACCCAGACCACCTGTACCCCAAGCTGGTATTGCGGAAATTGGACAACTTGCGATAACGGGCAAATAACTAGAACTTGCGCTGACTTAAATAAATGCGGAACATCTGCTGGAATGCCAAGTCAAACACAATCATGCAGCTCAACAGCAACAAAATGCACAACTAATCAAAATTGCCAGGATAAATATAAAAACTGCTATTACTCGTGTTCTAACAGCCAGTGTGTTCCTTTGAATACTTTTATTGCTTTAAACCCATATCCAGATTGTAGTAATGTTATTGCTCCAGAATCTGGCATCTGTACCCCAAGTTGGCAATGCGAATGGAGTGCGTGCGAAAATAATCTTCAAAGTAAAATCTGTTATGACTTGAACAACTGTGGTACCACAGCCGGTAAGCCAATTGGGCTTCGAGGGTGTTCTTCTCAAACTTCCTGCACTCCAGATTGGTCCTGCGGAAGCTGGGGGCAGTGTTATGATAATCAAAGAATAAGAACTTGTACAGATACAAATCGCTGTGGAATTACATCAGGAAAGCCAGAAACAACTCAGGACTGTTCAAATTGCGTTCCAGAATGGCAGTGCGATTCTTGGAGTACTTGCGCTGATAATCAGCAAATCAGAATGTGCACTAATTTAAACGGATGCGGTGACGGTTCAGACAAGCCAATTGAAAGGCGCTATTGCACCAACGGATGTCAGAGTGTCAGCATACCTGGAATAGAAAATATTAAATGCGTTTATGGATTGGCTCCTTACAATACCGACAGCCATATTGAAATGAATTATAATGACCTGCAATCCACCCTGGCTTCTTTAAAAAATTTATACTCATCTGACTGGGATTGTTCTTGTGTTTGGTTCGGAACGACTGTGGGCGGACCTGCGACCAAAGACCCGTATTGTAATATTGTAACTGCATCATGCGATTTTACAAAAATTCCTAATGAATTGGAATACAGAACATTCACTGATTATTGTTATAACCAGTCGGCAGTTGATGTTTCTGAAGTGGGCTCAAGAATGGCAAAAGGAGAGGCTCTTGAACAAGCGTATCAAAATACAATAGAAAACCAGAAAAAAATACTGCTGGCTATTAGCGAGCAGGAATGCGTTTCCGCAATGGTTGATGAATATTATATTGGAGGTCAGGCCAATTCCCCATATTGGATGTGCGCAGGGGAAAAATACAGAAAAAATCCTAATAACAGCAACCAATGGCAAAAGTGGGTAAACGGCGCATGGACTACGGACTTTGATTGGAATAACGACTATACCTGCCAGTAATTATTTGTCTTGACTTATCCACATATTGTAATCTGTATTGTATTTTTGCTAAAATGAATGAACATACAATAAAAGGCAGCGCAATTGCCTATTAGTT
>CAYNHB010000038.1:0-3323 GCA_964397155.1 uncultured Candidatus Saccharibacteria bacterium | reverse complement strand
CGACTTCGGGCAAAACCAAGTTATCAACAATCGCTTGAATATAAAAACCGGTGCCTCCGACAATGATTGGGGTGTTGCCTCTCTTAATAATTTCTTCTATTTTTTTAAAAGCGAGTTTTTGGAAGTCAGAAACGGTAAAAATTTTTTTGGGATTGGCAACATCAAGCAAGTAGTGGGGGATGTCAGCCATTTCTTTTTTGGTGACTTTACCACTGCCAAGATTTAAACCTCTATAAACTTGTCTTGAATCAGCTGAAATAATTTCACCCCCCAATTTTTTAGCTAATTTAATTGAATAGGCCGTTTTGCCTGACGCCGTCGGTCCAACAATGACATAAATTTTAGGTTTTGATTGTTTTTTAGCCATTTTTATAGTGGACTTTTAATATTCTTGATCGCTGGGTTGGTAACATGGGTATAGATTTGAGTAGTTCGGATATTAGTATGGCCGAGCAATTCTTGCACATAGCGAACATCAGTGCCGTTTTCCAGTAGATGAGTTGCAAAGCTGTGGCGTAGACTATGGAAAGTGGCACTTTTTTGTATGTTAGCTATTTTCAAAGCTCTTCCAAAAACAATCTGAGCCGTTCGCTCTGTTAATTTACCGCCCCGTTCGCTTTTAAACACATAGTCATTACCATTTTTTCCAGCGATAACATTTTTTAAATCACCAACTAATTTCTCTGGGATTAATGTTAACCGGTCTTTTTTACCCTTGGCTTGTTTGAGATATATTGTTAGCTCCTCGAGATTCAAATCTTTAATTTTTAAATTAACAACTTCACTGACGCGCAAACCAGCACCGTAAGCTAAAGACAGGAGTAATCTATGCTTATTATTTTTGATAACTAACAATAAGTTCTGAATTTCTGTTCGGCTTAAAACCATTGGCAAGTTTTTAATTCTTTTGGCAAATTTAAGATTAATTGGCTCGGTCGCCCTAACTACATCATGATAGAAGAATTTGATAGCATTGAGACAGAGATTAATAGTCTGAGGCGAGTAATCTCTGTTTTGTTTTTGTAATAAATATTGACGGATGTCGTCCTGATCCAATTTATCTAAATTAGTTTTCTTGTAATTAAAATAATCTTTAAGGTAAGTCAGATAGCTCTTAAGTGTTTTTGAACTGTAATTTCTGATTTTGAGCTCCGTTTCCGTCCTTTGGATAAATAGTTGCATATTAGCGATTTTATTTAGTATAATTAAATAAGGAAATACGAAATGGTTGCTTAATGATATATTCGCCCAATAATCTCTATTAAGGTATTATATCAGAAAACATTTCGTATAGAAACGAGTTATGTGTAATCATTTTTTCAACAATTTGATTATTTGCAGAGAGATTTATAAAAATAAGGATGAAAATTTAATTTTTTTCTTTATAATAAGGGGGAAAGCGGAATTTCTCCGCTTCGCTCCGAAATGAATAAATTTATAAACTTTTAATTTTTAACAAAATATTATGAAAAAACATTTAACAATTGCAGGAATAGGAGTCGTAGTTTTAGTTTTGGCATTTTTTACTTGGCAACATTCCACCCAGACTCCTAGTCAACCTCATGTTATTCAAGACACAAAAAGTAATATTGTTGGAAATTATTTAGGAAGCGATTATAAAGGAAATTATGTTTGGGGTGGAGCCATGAATTTAGCTTGGAATGAGTTGAATGAAAATATATTAAATGAAAAATTACAGCTGAATACTAATGATAAGATTTCCTTAGAAATGGCATCAAAATTAAATAATGCCCCATTTTCTAAAAGTGATTTAAATGAAGAGAGTTATTATATAAAAAGTGGCTATGGGCAAAGTACTGTTGACGAAATCAATCGTGAATCAAAAAAGAAATTTCCCTCAAAAAGTTTTGGTGATTTAGAAATGTATTTAGCTCCAAGAGATATTATTTCTTATGCTTATTTTTTAAAGGAAGTGGAATATGAAACGAAATTTGAGAAAGATACTGTTTCGTTTAACGGACAAGAGGTGAAAGGCTTTATTGCAGATAACGAAGCTCAAAGAGAAAATGTAAAAATTATAAAATACGAAAGTGATGATAAGTTTATTATCAAATTGCAGTTGAAAGACAAAAACGATGAACTGATTTTGTCAAAAGGATATGATATGGAAAATCCCCAAGATATTGTGAATGAAATAAATAAAAATAATAAACAGTATCTTTCTGCTATTGGAGAATCTGATCGATTTAAAGCTCCAAAATTACACTTAGATCATCATCGTGATTATGTTGAACTAATTAATAAATATTTAGCCAACAAAGGATTTGAAACATATTTTATCGCTCAAATGTTTGAAAACATTAAATTTGATATGGATGAAAAAGGAGCTAGAGTTGAAAACGAAGCAGTAATTTTAATGACAGAATCTATAATGATGGAACCAGAAAAGCCAAAAAACTTTATTTTAGATAAACCGTATTGGGTTGTTATGAAAAGAGCTGATTCTCAAAATCCATACTTTATTTTAGGAGTGAACAATGTGGAGTTAATGGAAGTAGAATAAGGTGTTTTCCTTTTTCCAATTCACCCCTAACCCCTCTTGGAAAAAAAACGAAAAAAATTAAATTTCCTTTAAAAGATGAAGAAATCTCTCTGCAAAGGAATAATAAGGATAAAAAAATGACTTCTCCGCTTCGCTCTGACCACGCTGCGCTCTCGCTACGCAAAGCTCTGCTCGGGACACATAACACAGTATATGCGGTTCGCTCGTTGCACTTCGCTCTCCCATATTTTGCTCCACTGCGTTCCGCAAAACATCGCATATACTGAAACGTTGTATGCCATTTTGTTTTTACTAATAGAAAAAAGGAGTGCTTCTTGCTTAAGAAACACCCCCGCGCTTGCACTTTCAAATACTCCTCCATGGAGCCCCTACTTAATGCGAAAAACCGCTTTCCCCTGCTTCAGATCAACCGAAACGAGTTCGAAGAAGTCTTCCGCTACCCCCCGAAAAACCTTGCCAGTCAGCACAGTATAAACATGGCCGGCAAAACCACCGAGTGATACTTGTTGCAGGTCGTCAGCACCAAACTTTCCGACTCCTTTGATTTCGACATCAACGTGACCTGAAATGACTGTCTCAATTGTAAACTCCTGTTCCATTGGTCTTCTCCTTTTTTCTCCTTAAAAGGTTGCCAATAATACCTTATTATAAAGGATTTGCTTTGTCAAATTGGCGTAAAAACAAAACGGCACACAACAAGGTACGTTAACTGTAATTTTATATCAAAAATTTTCAACAAAAATAAGAACCTAGATTTCAAGGTGCCGAAGGAGAGAATCGAACTCTCACCTCTTGCGAG
>CAYNHB010000037.1:0-3615 GCA_964397155.1 uncultured Candidatus Saccharibacteria bacterium | reverse complement strand
CTTAATTTTGGCAAAATGTCCTACATTGCGGAGGAGGTGGGACTCGAACCCACGAGACCCCGAAAGGTCACGGCTTTCCAAGCCGTTGCAATGGCCACTATGCGACTCCTCCTCTAAAAATTATTTTTCAAAAGTTTTTTAAACGCCTCTCCTCCTTTATATTTTTTAATCTGCCTTTCTCTAGCCCAAGCTAACTTTTTGTCTTCGAATTTTTCCGAATAAACTAATCTCCACGGGCCTTTGTTTTTTGTCGATCTGTTTTTCCCGCTATTGTGATAAAAAATCCTTTTAGCTATATCTTCTGTCATCCCTATGTAATAATGCCCAGTATTTTCGCTTTGTATAATATAAGTTATAAACATTTTAAAGCTTTTCCCGCCTTCGGCGGGACCCCGCCCTGGCGGTGGCCAAGCCGTTGCAATGGCCACTATGCGACTCCTCCTTGATTTTTAACATTATACTATTTTTTCATTTTTTTAAAATTTTTTATAAATAGAATGGCCTCCGATTGCGTGAAAAATAATAGTTTTTTCGCTTTGAAATTCAAAAATAATTCTATAATTATAATCTATAGAAAAAGACCACGTATCTCGAAGACGACCCGATAACTTGTGTGTTTTTAGACGGGCATCAAAAGGATTTTTTTTGAAAATTATTTCTTTTTTCTCCGCTTTCCTCTTCGTCTGAATTTCTAATCGATTATAATCTTTAATAAACTGAGGAGAATAAATAATCTGCATAAAAAATTACCTTAAATCTTTTAAGGACTTAAGAATTTTTCCTTTCCCTTGTTTAATTTCTAATTGACTTTTTCGCACCCTTCTTATTAGATCTTCTTCTTCAAGTTTTTCACGAATAAGTTCCCTTAAAAGTTCGCTTTTTGTTGAATACCCTCCCTTTTTTACTAGTGCGTCAACTTCTCGAGAAAGATCTTTAGATAGAGAAATATTAAGTATGTCTCTCATGTTATTATTTGTAATAAATTGTATTACAGTTTAATCTTATCGCGAACAAATCGCCCTGTCAAGATTTTAAACCTCTAACCCTCTTAATGCTTTTATTCGCTCTTCTATGGGCGGGTGGGTCATAAATAATTTAACAAACCAATTTGTTTTTTGTTTTCCCTTGTAGGGAGAATCAATAAAAAGCGAAGACGCAGCATCATTAACAACCCGTATTGGAGTTGGGTCTGAAGAAATTTTTTCTAAAGCAGAGGCAAGGCCTTCAGGATACCTTGTGAGTAAAGCTCCATCAGCATCAGCTAAAAATTCCCTTTTTCTAGAAATTGCAAGCCGAACAAGAGAAGCCGCCAAAGGAGCCAAAATTGCAGACAGAATCCCCACTATCATTAAAATAGCTCCGGCATTTCCTTTGTTATTATTTGACCTTCTTCCTCCTCCCCAAAAACTAACTCTTAAAAACATATTAGCCAGCATTGCCACAATTCCTGCTAAAACTGCCACAACTGTCATTAAAAGCATGTCTTTGTTTCCAATATGAGAAAGTTCGTGGGCAATCACTCCCTCTAGTTCTGATTTACTTAAACGATTAAGTAATCCTTGAGTTACAGCCACAACTGCATGCTTTGCGTTTCTGCCTGTTGCAAAAGCATTCGGCTGCATTTCTGCAATAATATAAATTTTGGGCACAGGAAGCCCTGCTGTTATGCAAAGGTTTTCAACAATATGATAAAGTTCTGGATTATCATTATGATTTACAGGTTTTGCCCCGTATAATCCCAAAACAATTTTATCTGACCACCAATAACTCCCAAAAGAAGTAAAAATGCTCAGAAATATTGCAAAATATAAAATGGCGCTGCTGTCTAACAAATAGCTGAAAAGCCAGCCAATTGCGATAATCAAGACCAAAAACCCAGTTAATAAAAACCAGGTTTTACGGGTATTTGAATCTGCGTGTGTATAAAGCGAAGCCATATACTAAAATTTTACAGCAACTGGTTCTTTTTCTCCTTGTGCTGCCTCAAAAAGCTCCATTTGCTTAAAACTAAACATTGAAGCAATTACATTGCTTGGAAAACTCTCAATTTTAATGCTAAGATCTCTGACATTTGTGTTGTAAAACCTGCGGGCTGATTGAATTTTGTTTTCTGTATCAGTAAGCTCTCTTTGAAGTTCCAAAAAATTTGTTGATGCCTTCAGGTCGGGATAATTTTCTGAAACCGCGAAAAGGGATTTTAAGGTTTCAGACAGCATATTTTCTGCGTTTGCCTTGTCTTTCATTCCCTGAGCCCCCATGGCAGCGGCCCTTGCCAAGGTAACTTTTTCAAAAAGCTCTTTTTCGTGCTTTGCATAACCCTTTACTGTTTCAACTAAATTCGGAATTAAGTCATACCTTCTTTTTAACTGGACATCAATATCAGACCAGGCCTCTTTTGCCCTGTTTTTTAATACTACTAAGCTGTTATAGGCAATTATTATCCAAACAACAACAATTGCAACAACAGCTATAATTATCCACCAAATTATTGACATAATTTATTTTGGCAAATTATCAATCAGCCCCTTGATGTGAGGGTGCTGGGTGATAAATTTGTAATTAAATAATTTTACAAGTGTTAAAAAATCTTCAAGTTCTTCTCTAAAATTCTCCGGACCTGAAAACACTTCCCATAATTCTGTTATAAGATTTTTTGTGTAGTGATTTAAAATTTCGTAGTCAGATTTATTTTTTAAGTAATTTATTATTTGCTTAAACTCTCCTCTGTCTAGCCAAACCCCTTGGCACATTTTGCAAAAATCAACTTTTGTTTTTGATTTATCATAACCCACCTCAACTAACCCTGCCCTGCAAACAGGGCAATACTTTTGAGAGGGTGAAATCTTAAACTTTGACTTATCCCGCCACAAATCAACATCAAGCCAGTTTAAATTTTTATCTTTATTGTCTTTTGCAAGGCGCAGTTCGTCTTTATCAAACCATATGCCCAAACACTTGGGGCAAAAATCCGCCTCAACATTGTGAAACAAAACCTTTTCTAATTGCTCATTATCAACTGGACACTCCATTAACTATATAATACATAAAAATCAAGCTAAATACAATATTTTTAACAAAAAAGCCCCAAGGTTTCCCTCAAGGCCTGATGACGAAATAAATCATCAGCAATACCCACCCCGCGCCCAATATCCAGTAAGCTGCGGATTGCCGAAGTGTTGACTTTTTTATTGACCGAAAACAAAGAACAGGGCTCTTTGGAAGAATTTCCTTGTTTAGCAGGAGCCGGAAAAAACACCATACTCCAAACAAAGCAAAAAGAACTACTCCGATGTCGCCACCTACTTCACCGTTCATGATGCGTCTCCTTTTTTTGTGTTATATCACGGATGAGAATCCCCATCGCCAGAAAAAGAAATCGGCGCCAGTTCGCCAGGGACCTTCTCGCCCCTTTTCGCGTCGCGGACAAACACAAGCGACATATTTGGGCCGTATTCCGGAGAACTGTCGTCATCCTTTGACAGCTGGACCCTTAAGCTCCAGCCGCCTTGTCTTAGAAGCTCGACAATTTCCTTTATAATCTCCTTCTCAGAGCCGGACAAAACCCTTAAGCTCAATTCCGCTAAGACAACGGGCACTTGGTTTTCCTTTGCGTTT
>CAYNHB010000036.1:0-4333 GCA_964397155.1 uncultured Candidatus Saccharibacteria bacterium | reverse complement strand
CTAAAATAAATTGAATTAAAATATTCCATTCTTTGAAAAATTGCGGTATTGGCAAGCCAAGCATTTCGCCCATAACAATATAAATAAGAGGCAAACCAAAAATAAGAGAAATAATAAACAGTTCTTTTAATTGTTTTATTTCCTGAGTTTTTCGGTGATCAATTATTTCTTTTTGAAAACCTCCCTCTTCAGCTTGATACCCTAATTTTTGAATAATTTTTTGAATTTCCTTAATTCTAATTTTTTTGGGCTCAAACTCTAAATTCGCTTTTTCCGAGGCAAAATTTACATTTACTGAAATAACGCCCCTTTTCTTTTTAAGGGTGTTTTCTATAGTAGCCGCGCACGAGGCACAGTGCATACCTTGAATCCTAATAATAATTTTTTGAATCATACTTTTTTGTTAATTTTAATAATTTTTCCACCGCCTAGACAAACATCTTTTTTATAAAAAACAGCAAATTGTCCGGGAGTAATTGCTCTTTGAGGTTTATCAAAAATTATTCTAATTTGCTTGGAGTTGATGGGAATTAAGGTCGCTTTAGCTGGATTATGCTGTGAACGGATTTTAGCCTGAATTTTCATTTTCTTTTCTAATTTTTTATCAGAAATAAAATGATAAGGTGAAAGTACAACTTCTTTGCTTAAAAGATCTTTCTCTCTTTTGGTGACTATTAGAATATTGCTTTTTGCACCAAAATCAGCTACGAAATAAGGGCCACCTGATAAATTTATTCCTTTTCTCTGACCAAGAGTATAAAAGTGAAGCCCATTGTGTCTGCCTAAAATATTACCTGCTGTATCTTTGATTATTCCTTCTTTTTTGCCAATTTCTTTTTCTAAAAAGCAATTCAAACACTTACCGGCGACAAAGCAAAAATCTTGACTTTGTTTTCTCTTAAGGTAAAAATCAAAACCTTGGTCTTTTGCCATTTTAAAAACTTCCTCCTTGGTGTAATTTCCCAAAGGGAAAATAATTTGCCCGAGCCATTTTTGAGAGAGAAAAGACAAAGAATAAGTTTGATCTTTATTGCTATCTTTGGCTTTAACTAATTCGTATTTATCGGTTTTTTTATTTTTTTCAATGCGGGCGTAATGCCCCGTGGCAACGTATTTAATATTATGTTTCTCAGCCCATTCAAAAAGTTTTTTAAATTTAAGATAGCGATTGCAAATAATGCAAGGGTTTGGAGTTCGATTATCTCTTAATTCTGAAACAAAATAATCGATCACCTCTTTTTTAAATTCTTTTGAAACACTAAAAATATGATAAGGTACATTAAATTTTTGGCATATTCTTTTGGCAATAGCAAAAGATTCTGCGCTGCAGCATACATTTTCCCGCAGTAAGTTTTGCTTATCCTGCCAGATAGCATATTTCAAAGATACTCCTATTGGCTGCCAGCCTTGTTTTTTAAGTAAAACTAAAGCCATTGAGGAATCAACCCCGCCTGACATACCAACAATAATCTTTCTGTTCTTTGTTTTATTATTTTTAATCATTTTTGTGCATTTCTTCTTCTGTTTTAATCCAATCTTTATATTTTTCCTCAATTATTTTTTTCTCTTGTTTTATTCTTTTGTGCCGCTTTTGGAGCTCTTTTGAAATTGGTCTTTTGTTTTTTGATAAATAATCATAAATTGCTTCGGACAAAGCATCAACAGCTAAAATAGAACAATGCAATTTTATTGGCGGCAAACCTCCTAAAAATTTGGCGACTTCATTTTTGCTAATTTCCATTGCCTCTTTTAAGGTTTTATCTTTTGCTAAATCGGTAATAATGCTACTCGTGGCAATAGCGGCGACACATCCGAATGTTTCAAATTTTACATCTTTGATTATTTCTTCCTCTTTTTTATTCTTTCCTACCTTAATATAAAGCCACATCACATCTCCACAAATAATATTTCCAACCTTCCCGATTCCATCTGGATTTTTTATTTTTCCGTAATTATGCGGATTTCTGAAATGTTGGATTACTTTTTTGGTATACATTTTAACAATTTTTTAAAGAAGTAAATGGCGAAATTTCCCTCAATTTTTTAATAATCTTAGGCAAAGTCTCCAAAACATAACCAACATCTCTTTCTGTTGTCCATCTCCCGAAGCTCAATCTTAGAGAACCATGAGCTTGTTCTGGTTGCAAACCGCAAGCTAAAAGAACATGAGATGGTTCTAATTTTGGAGAAGAACAAGCAGAAGCAGTAGAAGCAGCAATTCCATAAGAGTCCAACTGCATAACAATGGATTCGCCCTCAACAAATTCAAACCAAAAATTAGCATTGTTTGGCAGTCGCTTTTCTGGATGACCATTCAAATGAGAATTGGGAATCTTTTCTAAAACTCCCTTAATTAACTTATCTCTTAATTTAATTAGTCTGCTTGTCTCTTTTTGCATTTCTTTTTGACAAATTTCAACTGCTTTGGCAAAACCGACAATTGCTGGGATATTAATCGTTGATGACCTTAAACCAAATTCGTGTCCACCGCCATGCAAAAGAGGTTCTATTTTAACTCCTTCTCTTATAAATAAACAGGCAGCTCCTTTTGGGCCATACATTTTGTGAGAAGAAACGGTTAGCAAATCAATATTCATTTTATTTATATTGATTGGAATTTTTCCAAAACTTTGAGCCGCATCAGTATGAAAATAAATGCCCTTTTGGCAACAGATTTTTCCGATTTTTCCAATTGGTTCAATTGTTCCTATTTCGTTGTTAGCATGTATTACAGAGACCAAAATTGTGTCTTTTCTTATTGCTTTTTTGAAAACATCTAGGCTAACTAAGCCATATTTATCTACTGGCAATTTTTCAATCTCAAAACCATGTTTTTCTAACCATTTTGCACTATTTAAAACACAGTCATGTTCAATAGAGGAAATAATAATATGCCTCCCCTTATCCATATTAGCAAAGGCGACACCTTTTAACGCGAGATTATTGCTTTCTGTGGCTGAACCGGTAAAAATTATTTCTCTCGGTTTGGCGCCTAATACTTTGGCAATAATTGCTCTGCTTTTTTCTAACACTTCTTTTGCTTCTTGACCAAAACTATACAGAGAAGCAGAATTGCCAAATTTTTCGGTCAAATAAGGAAGCATCACTTTTACCGCTCTCGGATCAACTGGGCTGGTGGCGGCGTAATCTAAATAAACTTTTTTCTTCATAATACTTTTAATAATTTTAGGTTGATATTTGTTTATCTACTGCTGCAACCACATTTACAGCCGTCTCCCGAAGGCAAATCAAGCGACTCTTCGTACAAATCTTCAGAATCTGGCTGTTCTCCTTTCTCTGTAACTACAAATTTTCCCCAGACCATTTCCATCCAGCAGGAAAATTTAATATCCCCCAATTTGTCAGGCGTAAATTCAATAATATTCTCACCGTACCCAAGTGTTTTTTTGATGTTATATTCCGGCATAATAATTTCATCTGTGCAACCAGTCATTTGCTGAACATTGACAATCCATCGGACAGGAATGTCTTTTTTTACAAATAAAACATTGGGGGAATAACCGCGAAAAGTCAAATCCATTTCAACAATTTGGTATTCTTTCACATCGCCGGTTATTTCGTAATCCGGACGGCTCAATTGTTCTTCGGAAATCGGAGAGATGATTTCTGATTGATATCCAAAATTAACTAATCCCCGATTAAACATAAATAGACCTAAAACTATCACCACTGCCCCGGAAAATTTCATCACCTGTTTAATTTTTTCTTGACTAATTAAAGAAATAAAACTGCCAAAACCAAACATCAAAGGCACTGTGCCTGCCGCATAAATCCCCATTGATAGAGCTCCTGCCATAATACTTCCCGAAGCCAGAGCATAAAGCTGCATTGCCTGTAAGGGGCCACAGGGCATAAAACCATTAAGTAGTCCAATAATAAACGGGCCCTTCGGCTTACGAGTATGACGTTGACTATAAAGAAACTGAGCAATAAAAGATGGGGTCTTTAATTTAACTTTTTCCAGCCATTTAAAATTTGTTAGCAGAGATAAGCCCATTAAAATCATAAAGGTTCCCGCTACCAAAGTGATAACTCCCGTAAAGGTTGGATTTATGGCAAAAAATAAACCAAAACCGCCAAGAACTGCGCCAATAGCAGTATAAGAAATCATTCGCCCTAAGTTATATTGTGCGTGATGGCTGTATCCGCCTTCACTCTTCGAGCTTCGGCGGACACTGTAGGCAACCACTAATCCGCCACACATTCCCACACAATGAAAACTTGCCAAGATACCAATCAAAAAAATCAACCAATAACTTATTTTCTGTTCGTTTAATTTAGAAAGGATTTCCAAAAGACCGAAATGTTTAAT
>CAYNHB010000035.1:0-5202 GCA_964397155.1 uncultured Candidatus Saccharibacteria bacterium | reverse complement strand
TTCATCCATTAAAACTAAAGAAAACGGCGTTTCTCTAACAGGGGTTGTCAAAAGCCCCTGCATTTCAACTGGGCTTACAGCGCCTATTAACCGCGGTATATCAGAAATTGCCTGAAATTCAGACATGTCGAGCCGGACCATTTTTTCTTCAGAGCCAAAATATATTTTAGCAAGCGCTTTTGAAGTTTCTGTTTTTCCAACTCCCGTGGGCCCCATAAATAAAAATGTTCCCATGGGCCTTTTTTCATGGCCAATGCCAGACCTTGCCCTTCTCATTGCAATAGAAATTTGTTTTACTGCTTCTTCTTGGTTAACAATCCTTTGATGAATCAATTTTTCCAAATTAAGCAAAACTTCTTTTTCTTTAACATCCATTTTCCCAATTGGAATTTCAGTTTTTTGTGAAATAATTTCTGCAATATGATGCGGCATCAAAACATTTTCCTTGAGCGTTTGTAAATAAACCACTGCCTCGTCTAAAACATCAATTGCTTTTTTAGGAAAAGGCAAACTGGGCACATACCTTGCTGTCAAATTAACTATCTCTCTGATAGACGGATACAATATTAAAATTTTATTTTTTTGTTCAAAATCCAAAGCATAACCTAAAAGCAACTTTATGGTTTCTTGTTCTGTTATTTCAAATACTTCAATTTTTCTGAAAAAATCAACGAAAGACCTATTTTTTTCAATAGATCTGTGCAGGCCGTCATAAGTTGTAATGGCTGCAAATTTTAAATTTGGCACCGCTAAATATTTTGAAAGAATGCCGGAAATATCAATAGAACCTGGTTTTTGCCCTTTTTGGCCAACAAAATTATGAAGCTCATCTATCACCAAAATAACATTGCCAGCTGTCACTGCTTCAGAAAATATTTGGTCTAAGGTAGTTTCAAGTTTCTCAAAATTTTGAATACGCGCTGATAACTGCACCAAATCCAGCTCAACAACTCTTTTGTTATTAAGCTCTGGCAATGACTTGCCCAAATAACATTTTAAAGCCAATGCTTCAATTATGCTTTTTCTGCCGGTTCCCGGCTCCCCAATTATTAAAGCATTTGATAAATTAGACCTTGCCAATACCATTTCAACTGACTCAATTTCTTTTTGGTGCCCAATAATCTCCTTGAATGCCCACCTTGAAACAACCCTGCTCCAGTCAGTTGAAAACTGGTCCAGTATTACCGTGTATCCTGATGCCCAATCTCTGCCCACTGACCCAGCTCTGGCTAAATTCTCACGAGACCAAAATTTTCTGCTTGCTTCAATGGATTTTTCTGCTGAGCTGAGCCATAAAGCCAAATTCTCAACATCTTCTTTTTTTAAATCAAATTCCACCAGAGTTTTTTTGAAAAATTCGTTATAATTCGCCAAACCCACCAAAATTTCTTTTTCGCCTATCGCGTTATTCCCCAAAGAATTAGCCACACTTAAAGCATGCAGAATCGTTTTTTCAAAATCATCAGATAAAATTTTGCCTGCCTCTGTTTTTTGAATTGCCTTTTCAGAACGATTTTTCAAATCCTCTTTAAGTTTTTCAATGCTCAACCCCAACCTAGAACAAATAATTTGGATGTCTTTACTTTCCCTCACGGCAGAATAAAAAAGAGCATTTGAATCTATTATTCGCTTGCGCCGGTCGGAATTTTTGAGGGAAGAATTTATAATTTTAGCTGAGTTAAAACTAAGCAGTTCTGCTAAATTATAATTTTCTGGATTCTTTGCGACTTCAGACATTTTTAATGAAACCGCGGTTTTTTTTATTTTAAATTCTGTGAACAAAGAGAGATTCCAAAAAATAAGATATAAAACAAAAAACAGCGTGCACACTTTAACAGAAAAATAAAGGGAAACTAAATTAAAAAAAGAGAAAACCACTAAAAGCAGTGATAAAACAAACAAAAACAAAAACAGGCTTTTCAAAAAACCAGAGAATTTAAAAACTGGCAAAGATTCCCTTTTTATTGCCCTGTAAACCGTTGTGTTTTTTAAATCAAAATTCATTGTTAAAAAAAGAAAACAAAAATAAATCCAAAGATTATAATAAAAGGAATTAAGAGCCAGCCAACAAAAACAACCAAACCGGCTATGGCCACAAAGGCCTGAAAAATAGCTCCTGCTATAACCAAAACAACTCTCATCATAGCGCCCAAAATTCTTGAAGCAGAATTGGATATTAGGGTGCTAAAAAATTCTTTTATATCGAAGGCCTTAGGATAAGCCCATTTGTACCTGTGCCAAGGAGAAAAAAATGTTTTTAGCAATAGCTGAAATGAAAAAAAGCTTGAAGCAAACATCATGTAGTTGTTCCAAACATAAAACAAAAACTTAGGCACCTCATAAAACTGCCATGAAAACCACAGTAAAACAATATTTTTTGGCTGGCTATTTTGCATTAGTTAATTTTACCCCAATTCCTGAAACCACGCCACCTGCACTTATTAAAATTTATTATTTAAAATTTCGTTTCTTATATCTTCCGGGATTGGTATTTCCTCGCCTGGTTTTGAAACGCCGGGAT
Organism: uncultured Candidatus Saccharibacteria bacterium; assembly: GCA_964397155.1. GTDB lineage: Bacteria > Patescibacteriota > Minisyncoccia > Minisyncoccales > Staskawiczbacteraceae > XYD1-FULL-39-28. The sequence continues at coordinate 2,681 of CAYNHB010000035.1, read as the reverse complement.
AACGCCAGGCAGAAATTATTTTTCTCGCCGGGCCCATTGATTGGCTTTTTATGTCTTTGTACATTACCCAAATTTCTCCTGGTGCTTTTTGTGGTCTCCACGCATTTTTTAATGTTGTTTTTTTCTCTTTAAATAACACTTTATTGGTTTTCATCACAGCTGTAGTACCCGGGGCAATCCCCTTTTCTTTCCTTTCGGGGCCCCTTAAAATGCCTGATAATTTTTGTTTTGAAAGTCCATACTGCCGCATTTTTATTTTTGAATGCTCTGTCCAAAAAAGTTTTTTATAATTTAAGGTCATGTTGGTTTACGGAAGTGTGGGCAGTACAGGATTCGAACCTGTGACCCCTGCAATGTGAATGCAATGCTCTACCGCTGAGCTAACTGCCCCAACAATCCTATTAATAAATAATAACATTAAAAAATACAAAAAAACAGCGCTGGGTAAAATGCAACCTTTGCATTTTACCCAGCGCCTATTGCACAACACGGCCTCACTTGACCGCGTTTCTGAACTCCTCCAACGAGTCGTGGTCAGAATCCACTAACCAATTCGCCTCCCACTCGCCTTGGCCTTCCTTGTTCTCGTTGAACCAGACGAACCCGACGATGTCTGGATCAGCGTAAATCTTGAACAAGGCGTCCTTAATCCAGGTCGATTTTTGCTGGCCCGGAGCGCAAGACATAGACGTGACAAGAATGGGCTTGTCATATTTTCGCAACTGCATAAGCGCAGATGTAAAAATCTGATCATACGTCTGCCAGGGCTTACCGAAGTTGAAGCCGTCAACGCCGACGTAGTCAACGAATTCATCTCCAGGGTAATAACTGGCAATAGAGTTTTCTGGGGTATCGGGAACCGACTCTTGATTCACCACCCAGACAAACTCAACATTGCTTGCATCGGCGAACAAAGCATGGATGTGTTTCCATGCCTCAATAACCTTGGCAGGCGTATTGCCTTCTGCAACTCCACCCCACGGACTCCATTCCCCATTCATCTCAGAAAAAGGGGCTAGTCGGACTTCACCATCGTACGTTTTCGCGTCTGCCGCAAACTGCGCAATGTAAGCGTCTTGGCTGCCACCCAAGATCTGGTCCAGAGTCACCCCATACTGCTCCCAGAAAATGAAAAGTATCTGCCCGTGTGCCTTCAAATGCGTCTCATGCAATGGAAACGAGTCGCCCCACCCCAGAAACACTGCCTCTATGTCAGCTTTCTTACCGACCTTATTCTGGAGTTGGCTGAAATCTCGTGCTTCGTAAGCTCCCCAAAGCTTGTCGGAGCTTGATCTCGAAACAGGCGGAACATAAGGAATCGCAGGGACTGATCCTGGATACACGTCTACCACTGGCTCTGCCGACCTTTGGCAATAACCATACAGCAAAAACAGGGTAATCGCCAAACCGACGGACGTGAGAACAACCACATTCCAAACTTCAAACCGTCTCATCACAATCTCCTTCCATATTTGGCTTGTTGCTTTGTTGCGCTACGCGTGCGAACAAGCTAAAGCCGGTTTCAATGTCCAATATTTATCTATATCACATTATAACAATACTGTCAATAATATGTCGCACAATAAAACAGACCCACCGATTGGTCGATGGGTCTGTAAAATGCGGATAGAAAATTACTTGATTTCCACTTTGGCTCCTGCTGTTTCAAATTTCTTTTTAAGCTCTTCTGCGTCTTCTTTTTTAATCCCCTCTGCCACCATTTGGGCTGTGCCACCGGCTGCTGCATCAACCAAGTCCTTTGATTCTTTCAATCCTTTTCCAGTTGCATCCCTGACAACTTTAATAACCTCAATTTTCTGGGCTCCCACATCTTTTAACTCAAGATTAAAAGCTGTTTTTTCTTCCTTGTCCGCCGAAGCTTCAGCGGAGGCGGAAGCTGCCGGCGCAGCGGCCGACACTCCAAATTTTTCCTCTAAAACTTTCACCAATTCTGCCAATTCCACAATTGGCATTTTTTCTATTTCAGCTACAAATTTTTGAAATTTTTCAGGAACTTCTACTTCTTTTTTGTCCGCCTTGTCCTCTACGGGAGCTTCAGCGGATTTGTTTGTTTCTTCTGCCATGTGATTTATGAGCGAAGCGAATAAATCATCCTGAGTTTTGTTTATAAAACGAAGGATATTCCTTTATTACTTTCGCGTGTTTATGTTTTTAATTATTTATATTTTCTTTTGATTCTTTTATTTTATCTAAAACTCTTACAAAGCTTGCCATTGGGCTTGATAAAGAGCCGACCAATCTGCCCAATAATTCATTTCTCGGCGGTATACTAGCTAATTCTAATACTTTTTCTTTCCCAATGAATTCCCGGCCCGAGGCTGGCCCGCCTTGGGCGGGAAATATACCTCCTAAAATTTGGAAACTCTCGTGTTTTTTTGCAAACTGGTTTGAAATTCTTGCTGGAGCCACCTCGTCTTCAATTCCTAAAACTAATGCCAATTGCCCTGGAACGCTTTCTTTTATTTTATTCCAAAAAGAAATATTTGACTGACCAAAAGCAATTCTGGCTAATGTTTTCTTGACTATTTTAAGATTGCATCCTGCCTCCTTTAATGTTTTTCTAAGAGAAAACATTTCCTTTGAAGGAACTTTTTCAAAATCAACGAAAACCATTGATTTTTGGTTTGAAACCTTTTCTTTTATATCTTTTATCTGTTTTT
>CAYNHB010000034.1:0-5640 GCA_964397155.1 uncultured Candidatus Saccharibacteria bacterium | reverse complement strand
CCAAAACAGAAGCGATACTTCTTATGGGAGGAAGCGCCTCTTCTGACTCCGCACCACCGCAAGCGCAGAACTACGCGGAACCTTACGCAGAACCACGCGGAAACGAAACGCCGCCTGTTTCCGAGCAACCGACCGGCTTGTTTGAGCAAGCAACACAACAAATAAGCAAGCTTACACAACAAGCAACTGATTTTGCTTTAAATTTAGGCAAAAGAGCTTCAGAAATAGCTAAAATTTTTGGGCCGAGAGCGCCAAGCCAAATCGCTGTTTTGCCAGAAGAGGTGCCATCTATTTTACAGGGCTGGGATTTGATGACTCCAAGGCCAGTGGGGGATTTGGCGCTCACTTCTGTTCCTTCAACCATTTCATTTTTTGCCAGCAATTTCCCGCAATTAGAAAGCGCGCTTTCTAAAGTTGGCGTGGATGCAAAAAATTATTTAGGTCTGGAAAAATTAAGCGGAATAGGGCTGTTTATTCCGGGCTTAAGTCAAACGGTTTTAAGCAAGGCGGAAATAGAAGAAATTAATAAATCTGTATTATTGTTTGCTTCTGTACAGGGCGTACCTGTTGCAAAACTCACAGCAAAAGCAATAGCAGACATGCCAAGTAATATTGTGTTTGCAAAAACAGCAGGGGAGCTAATTGATTTTAAAACAGAGCTTTTAGTTGATAATAAAGGGGATGTTGAGCAAAGAATTAGCATTGTGTCTGGTAAGCCATTACAATTGGTTGTAAAACCGGACCAGCCAGCAGAAAAGGTCTTAGGATTTATTACTTTAAAGAAGTTAGCCCAGAATCAGGTAGAGGAACATAAGAGCGTGGCTGGATTTTTCAGCAGAATTTGGAATGCTGCTTTAACTTTAGGTATTAACAGTAACAAACAAACTAAAAGGGAGGGGGGGCTGCTTGTGGGCAAATTTGAATATTTTGAAGAAAAAGATGGTGTTTATTTAGCAGATATAACAATGCCTGTAAACGAGGGTGAATATGAAATTTTGACAGTAATAGAATATGAGGATAAATCAATAAATTCAAAAGAAACAAGAATGACAGCGCTTGTGGACCCTGAAGGATATGTTTATTCCCAATTAGACAAAGGCCGACTTCGGTTAGAGGAAGTTGAGGTTTCTTTGTATTGGTTAAATCCTGAAATAGAAAAGTACGAACTATGGCCAGCTGAACAATTTTACCAGACAAATCCGGTGGTAACAGGCGAAACTGGCAAATATTCGTTTTTAGCGCCAGAGGGAACATATTATATTACAGCAGAGCTTGAAGGGTACAAAGATTTTAAGAGCGATGTATTTGCGGTCAAAGACAACAATAACATACATATGGACGTCGAGCTTAAAGAAAAAGCCACTCTATTAAATTGGTTAAATTGGAATACGGCAGTAATTGCCCTGCTTTTGTTGGTTGTAGTTCTTTTAGCTGTTATAATTGTTTATTTTATTAAAATCAAAGGTCGAAAGTAAGATTTATATTTAAATTTTATGATAATATCAAACAAAAAAATTGTATTTATAATTTTTATTTCTCTGTTTTGCGTTTCTGTATTGTTTAATGGATATTTGTGTTTTCAGTTGGTGCGGCTTGTGAATGATTTTGAAAAAAGCCAGAGGAGCGAAAGAGTCCTGGCTTTCCGCGATATGTTTGTGGAAAATGTACTTCTGTTAGATGAGGAAGTTGACTTTGATACTCGGCTGGCTATGGAAACAGCTGTAAGGAATTTGGATGACGAAGAAATTTTAAGCCAGTGGCAAAAATTTACTAAGTGCACAACGCAACCAGAAGCCTCTTTGCAGGCAAAAGAGTTGCTAAAGCTTCTTATAGAAAAATCCGGAACCTAGTCCCGTAACTTGTGACCTTTTTTAGGTTAGAAGTTACGGGACTAAGGTTGAAAAAATTGTAGAGATATGGTATAAACTCAAGAGAAGGGGGTTTAGTTTAATGGTAAAATAATGGTCTCCAAAACCATTGATGGGGGTTCGATTCCCTCAACCCCTGCAAGGCACAATTCTGCAAAAGTCGAGCGAAGGCGAGAGCAATTTTAAAATCGATAAAAAACATGAAAACAAGAAATATTTTTCTTTTGCTAATTGTTTTAGTTGCTATTTTAGGTGGCGCTTATTATTATTTTATTCCATCTGAAAGTCAGGAACAGGAAGATGTAGTAATCGGCGGAGACAAAGATGAACATGGCTGTTTGATTGCTGCTGGATATAGCTGGTGTGAAGATAAGGGAAAATGTTTGAGGGTATGGGAAGAGGCCTGTATAGATTCAGCCAGAGAGAGCATTAAAGAGTTTTTGGCTAAAAAATACGATAAAAAAGTTTCTGAAGTTACTATAACGATTACGCAAGAAACCGAAAACCATGCAAAGGGTAGTGTGGTTTTTCAGCCTGGAGGATCGGGAAATAGCGGTCTGTTTTTAGCAGCCAAAATAAACGATGAATGGGAGGTGGTTTTTGATGGCAATGGAGCTCCTGACTGCGTAAATTTAGAAAGCTATAATTTTCCACAAGAAATGCTTCAAAACATTTGTTATTAAATGCAGGGCAAACCAAAAAATTCAAACTTCCCAGTTAATGATTTGATTTTATTTTGCATACACTCTATTGTTTTGAATAATGAGAAATGTGATTTTGAGCGCTTGGTTAAAGAATGTTTTAATTTATTTCCAGATACTTTAAAATTTGAAAGATATCCTATTTGGCCTGATTCAAGGAAGCTAGACAGACCTTTGCGATTTTTAAGAAAAGAAAAGCTTATTATTGGAGATCCAAAAACTTATTTTCAGCTGACCAAAGATGGTGAAAAAAGGGCAATAGAAATAGAAAAAGCATTAAGGCAAGGCAAGCTCTTATGAGTTTTGAAGATTCATTAATAAAAGACGGGTGGTTGAAAACGCCGGAAATCATTGAAGCGTTCAGAAAGATTAAGCGCGAAGATTTTATTCCGGAGGATATTAAAAATTTATCAGAATTTAATGAAGCATTACCAATAGGTTTTGGGCAGACAATTTCGCAACCTTTAACAGTTGCTTTTATGTTGGAGCTTTTACAACCAAAACAAGGGGATAAAATTTTAGATATTGGCTCGGGCTCTGGTTGGACAACAGCTTTGTTGGCAAAAATAGCTGGGAACAGCGGAAACGTGGTAGCAATAGAGCTTGTGCCAGAACTTTATGAATTTGGTAAAAAAAATGTTGAAAAATATGGTTTTATAAAACAGGGGATTGTCGAATACGTTTTGGGGGACGGTTCAGGGGGGTGTAAAAAATATGCGCCATATGATAAGATATTGGTATCAGCATCAGCAGAAAAAGAGCCGGAGGAACTAAAAAAACAATTAAAAATAGGTGGCAAAATGGTGTTACCTATAAAAAAATCAATCTGGATTTTTACTAAAAAAGATGTTAAAAATTTTCAAAAAAAGGAATATCCGGGCTTTATCTTTGTCCCACTGGTGGATGCGGATAAAAAAGATTAGCAAATTCAAAAATATAGCAACAGCTTTGAGTGTTTTTTTACTGGTAATTTTTTTGATTTTCTTTTTTGAAATTTATATACCAGTAAATCCAAACTCACACGAAACAATTACTTATACCGTTCAAAAGGGCATGGGGGACGAAGAAATTTCAAAGGAATTAGAGGATTTAGGAATCATAAGAAGTGATTTTTTCTTTAGGACATATACTCTTTTATCATTGAAGCATTTGATGATTCAGGCAGGCAAATATAATTTGTCTCCTAAAATGTCTTCTTACCAGATTGTCAAAAAAATGGTGCAGGGAGATGTTGTCAAAAATAAACTAATTATTTTAGAGGGTTGGGATGTAAATGATGTCGCAGAATACTTAGTGGAAAAAGAGATATGCGAAAAAGATTATTTTTATTTTCTTTTAGAAAAAGATTATTCAGAGTCATTTAGTTTTTTAAATCCGCAGGTTGGAGGAAAGCCAAAAGATGTTGACTTAGAGGGGTATATTTTTCCCGATACTTACGAAATTTCTGGAGGTGAAAAATGTGAAGAAACGCTTTTAATGATGCTTTCAAATTTTGACAAAAAATTAACCCAAGAATTGAGAAACAAAATTTCAAGCCAGCAGAAAACAATTTTTGACATTATAACAATGGCCTCAATGTTGGAAAAAGAAGTGAGAACGCTGGAGGACAAAAAAATTGTTGCAGGTATTTTATGGAAGCGCATTGAAGCTGATATGCCCTTACAAATAGACGCAACAGTAAATTATGTTACTGGTAAAAGCGATCCTGCAGTTTTGATAAAAGATACAAAAATTGATTCACCTTACAATACTTATGTGTACAAAGGCCTGCCAAAGGGCCCGATTTCAAACCCCGGAGAAGAGTCAATCTTAGCTGCAATTTACCCAACACAAACAAAATATTGGTTTTATTTAACAGACGGCAGAACAATTTTTTCAGAAACATTTGAACAGCACGTAGCCGCCAAAGTCAAGTATTTAAAATAATTTTCAATTTCTAATTTCTGATTTTCAAATTCACTACCACGCTACCACGCTACCGTGCTACTGTGTATGGTAGTATTTTTTGTTTCTATTCTTTTATATTTCTATCCGGTATATTTCTATCCGGTTTTTTGCGCGCAGGCAAAAAACCGGATTTTGTTTTTTGAACACGCCCCGCTTAGTGGGGCGTGTTTGGCTAATAGGCTAATTCGCACGAATAGGCGTATTTATTATGCGACATAGTATTGACAAGATAGTATGATATATGCTATAATAAATATATGTACTTAAGACTGGCTTCATTTAAAGTGCAGGGTGGATCTGTATAAAAAGTGAAGCCACAACTGAAAGGAGGACAGAAATGTCCAAGGAATCGATGCTGCAGGGTCTGGGCTTGGCTACCAGCCTGGTTTCATTGTTGATTGAAGCCGTTAGGGAGGCCGGAGGAAAGTCCGAAGACCTTCACCGGCTTACCAAGCCGGAGGGAAGAGAGACCTTGGCGAAAGTCGCTAAGGTCATCGCAGAAGACGCTGGCGAGAAGTATCGGGTTCCGAAGGACGGAGACGAGGCATTCACGGTTTACCATGGGAGGGAATACGTCGGAGTGCTGTCTAGTCTTACTCCGATTGCTGAACGGTATGCGGGTCGTTGTCTGGGATCGATTGTGCCGAAAAACCCCATGACTGATTGGGGGTTCCACGATTGGAGAAGGCGGATGAGGGATTTGCTATCGGGAGAGAACATTCTTGCTCTCGGTCAGAATCCTATGGATTGGCGGGGTCTCACGGTGGGCTATGACGATCCTATTGTGTGGGATGATGATAAGGGTATGTGGTATGCCCCGGCCGACAGCGACTGATTCCGCGAGAGGCCTAAGGCGCTGGTGGGAAGTGCGAGAAATTGCACAACTCGCCAGCGCCGGTTTTTTTACTCTTGACAGCATAGGTTTTATAGATTAAGATGTAATATAACTTAAATAAGCCATAGACAGCAGGCACCTAAGACCTGCCGAGGCAAATGCCTAGCTTTTAGCTGGGGAATTGCTGTCTGTGGAGACAGTTTTTTATTATGGCATTAACAAAAGAACAAAAACAAAAACAGATAAAAGATATAAAAGAAAAGGTTTCAAACCAAAAATCAATGGTTTT
>CAYNHB010000033.1:0-6404 GCA_964397155.1 uncultured Candidatus Saccharibacteria bacterium | reverse complement strand
AAATAATGCACCGCATTATTAGGGAAAAATTCTTTGAATTCTTGATATAATTGAGCAGCTAAAGTTTTATTAGGAGAAATTATTAAGGTAGGTTTTTGGATTTTTTTAATAACATTAGCCATTGTGAAGGTTTTGCCAGAGCCGGTAACACCTAAAAGCACCTGATTTTTTACTTCAGATTTTAAATTTTTTACCAGTTTTTTTATTGCTTCTGGTTGATCTCCTGTAGGTTTAAATTTTGATTTCAGTTCAAACTTCATATATAATTACTCTAATGATATCATACTTATCGGGTAAAATTATTCTAAAAAAGGATAAGTTTATAGTGGTTCAAGTGGCTGGAGTTGGCTACAAGGTTTTTTTGTCTCGTCAAACCTTATTAAAATTACCCGCCTTCGCTCCAAAGGAGCTTCGGCAGGGCAAGCCAGAAATTGGTTTTGTAGAATTCTTTATATATCATGACATCAAAGAAGACAAGTCTGACTTATACGGATTTTTAACTTACGAAGAATTAGAATTTTTTGAAATATTAAATGACATTAGGGGGGTGGGGCCAAAAGCTGCTCTTGAAATTTCTGTTGTAGGGCCTTTAGAAAAAATAAAAGATAAAATTTTAAAGCAAGATAAAAATGTTTTTGCTGGAATTCCAGGCATTGGGGCTAAAAGAGCTTCATCTATTATTTTAGAGCTGACTGGTAAATTAAACCTTGCGACGAAGTCCGCCGCAGCTAAAGCCACGGCGGACGAAGCTGAAAGTGCTTTGATTCAGCTTGGATTTTCAAAACAGCAGGCAAAACAGGCGTTAGAGCACGTGCCTTCTGATATTAAAAACACACAAGAGCGCATTAAAATTGCCTTAAAGAGCTTAGGAAAATAATATTACTTACACGTGTAAGGAGACATGTAAGTAACAAGATAATATGAGGAAATTAAAAGAAAAAGATATTAGAAAATTGACTCGTGTCGGAAGGGTGAGTTTAGCTGTTACAATACCAATTGAAATTGTTAAGGGTTTAAAATGGAGAGAAAGACAGAAGGTTGTTGTGAAGAGGTCTGGCGAAAAAATAATTATTGAAGATTGGAAAAAATAGCTACAGGGGTTGACACGGGTAAGTTTTGGGTATATACTCAAAACAGAGGAGATAGTCGGCCCTCTTATAAATAAATTTAAAAAATAAAAATATGCCAAGATTTGATGGAACAGGCCCTATGGGACAAGGTCCTAGAACCGGAAGAGGGATGGGTCCTTGCGGAGGCGGAATGGGACGAGGCAGAGGTTTTGGGAGAGGGATGGGTAGAGGATTTAGCATGGGATATTTTGGAAGACCTTTTACTAAAAAACAAGAAACAGAGGTATTAAAAGAAGAAGCAGAGGTTTTGGAAGAGGAGTTAAAGGAAATAAAATCAAGATTGTCTGAATTATCTCGCCAAAAATAATACCTAAGGGTCTATAATTTAAAACAAAACTGTCCCCGCTGAACGGGGACAGTTTTGCCAAAGGAAGATAAATTAGTTAACATAGTATAAAAGGCACATGAAAAAAGGTTTTATTTTTTTTCTAGCAGTTTTAATATTTTTAGGTTTTTGGCAAGGGGCTTCAGCTCAAGAGCAAGTTGAGGTTAATTTTTTCTACAGCCAGACCTGTCCGCACTGTGCAAAAGAAAAATTGTTTTTAGAGCAAGTAGAAAAAGATTACCCAGAAGTAAAAATAAACAAATTGCTTGTTTCTGAGAATATAGGGCTTTTGCAGGAGTTTTATAAAAATTATAATGTTTTAAAAGGAGAACTTGGATTAGTCCCCATTACATTTATTGAAGATAAATACTTTTTGGGGTTTGACGAAAAGACTCAAGAAAAAATTGAAAATTGTATTGTCAACAAGGTTGAAAATGGTCCTGAATCGCCTTGTGATGAAGAGAGTATAAATGGTTTTTCTGATAAGGTTAGTTTGCCTATAATAGGTGAAATTAATCCTCAAAAATATTCTTTAGCAACGCTTTCTGTGATGTTTGGATTTTTTGATGGATTTAATGTGTGCTCCTTAGGAGCTTTAATTTTAATTTTAGGATTAGTTCTATCCCTCAAAGAAAGAAAAAAAATATTTTTTTACGGAGGCGTTTTTGTGCTCACGACAGCTATTATTTATGGATTTTTGATATTTTTATGGCATCAAATTTTTTCTTTGTTCGCTGGCTATTTAAGGGTCATGGAAATAATGATAGGAATTTTGGGTATTGGCGGTGGCGTATACTTTTTGAAGGAATTTATTAGGTTTAAAAAATATGGTCCAACTTGTGATATTGGGACAGGGACAAAAATAACCAACAAATTTTTTCCAAAATTACAAAAAATGTTTGAGTCCTCAAGTGGTCCGATTTTAATAGTACCTGGAATTTTATTGTTTGCTGGTATCATCACTATTGTGGAGTTTCCATGTTCTGCTGCCGTTCCTTTAGTTTTTGCTGGTATTTTAGCTAAATCCCAATTATCTTTTTGGAGCTACCTTTTTTATATTACCCTTTTTGTTGTTTTTTATATGCTAGACGAGATTGTTGTATTTCTAATCGCGTTTTTTACTATGAACATAAAAATTGCTTCTCCTAAAGTTGTTGTATGGATAACATTGGTCGAATCAATCGTGCTTTTCCTTCTGGGGTTTTATTATCTTTTTGGCATTGCTGTTTTAATTTTATAAAAAAATGAAAGAAAAAATAGCAGTAATCTCAATATTAGCCAATGTATTTTTGGCTATAGGTAAAATTGCAGTTGGTTTTATTTCGCATTCCTCTGCTGTTTTAGCTGATGGCTTTCATGCTTTAACAGATATTTTTGCTTCTAGTGTTGGATATTTCGGCATTAAAGCATCTCAAAAACCAGTTGATGAAAAGCACCCTTATGGATATTACAAATTTGAGGTTTTAAGTGGTTTAATTATCACTTTAATTCTTTTCGTTTCTGGCTTGGGGATTCTTTATGAAGCATATCAAAAATTTTTTAACCCGCAGGAAATAAAGATTGATTATTTGATTTTATCAGTCATGTCTTTGTCTATTCTGATAAATTTCTTCACTTCAAAACTAAAAATTTATTATGGGAAAAAAGAAGATTCTTTAACCTTACTTTCTGACGGCTCACATGATAAAGCAGATGTGGCAGCTTCGGTGGCTGTTTTGATAGGTGTATTTTTGTCTAAATACTGGATTTATGCAGATTCCATTTTAGCTGCAATAATTGGGCTTTATATTATAAAAGAAGCTATTCCTTTAGGAAAAGAGGCAATGGATTCTTTACTTGATGTTTCTGCTGGAAAAGAAACAGAAGAAAAAATAAAGTCAGTTGCTACGAGCCAAAATATTGAAGTATCGCTTTTAAAAACCCAGAAAAAAGGTTCGGCTGTTTCAGCCAATTTAGAAATAAAGCTCCCAAGTAATTTGAGCTTAGAAGAAGCAACAAAAATTTCTGAAAATTTGAGAGAAGGATTAATAAAAAAAATTAAAAGTTTGTCTTACGTTGCTATTCAAATTACTAGCCATGAAGTAAAAAGCAATTTTTATAAACCATTTTTAGGTAGCGGTTTTGGCTGGCGTAGGCAGATACGCATGCAAGAGGGATGCTCTGGGGGTGATTGTATTTGCTCTGAATGCGGTTATAAAACTGAGCACAAAAGAGGAATTCCGTGCGCTACAATCAAATGCCCAAAATGCAATATAAATTTAACAAGAAAATAATATGCCAAGACCAAGACAGTGCAGAAGAATAAAATTTAATCCAGAGGTCACTTATTTTAAGCCCCAAGGGGTTCCCATGCGGCTTTTAGATATTGTTGAATTAACCTCAGAAGAAATAGAAGCATTGAGATTAAAAAATTCTAAAGGGTTAGAACAAACACAAGCAGCAAAAAAGATGAACACCTCCCAAAGTACCTTTCAAAGAATTTTATCTTCTGCTTACAAAAAAATTACACAGGCCCTAGTTGAAGGAAAAGCTATTAAAATAGTAAAATAGCTTGACAAGGGGGCTTTGAAAGAGTACTCTAAAATTAGGATGAATCAAATTTCTAGAAACATTATTATTAACATCATCATTAACCTCTCTTAGAGAAGGAGCGTTTTTGCAAAATCTAAACAAAAAAGCGCCTCTTCTCAAAAAGAGGTTTTTGTTTTTTAGGGGCACGGAGCTCCTAAAAAACCTCTTTTTGGGAGTTCATTGATATCAAGGAGCGTTACGATGGAGTCAGTAATTTTGGCTGGCACAGGGAGAAAACCTCATAGCATTATGTGTCGTAATTGTGTGGAAATATGGAAAAAGAAAGGAGCTGATGAAAAGAGGAAACCAAGGGTTATTCCTCCAAGGGAAATAAAGAACGGGATTTGCCCTGATTGCCACCAGAAGTTTCGGCCCAACGTTTGGCTTTAGGTGTCGTTTTGTTCTTCGACGCATGCCGGGATCTTCGGATGTCGGCTTTTTTTTGTGTGGGTTTTGTGATAAGTTGTAAATAATGAATATTAAAGAATTTGTTAAGAAATTTATACCCCCTTTTGTGTTGAGCTTTTACCATTATAAACTGGCTTTGCTGGGCGCTTTTTTGTTTGGTTTTGCTGGCAAAAGCAAGGATTTTAAAATTATTGGGGTTACAGGAACAAGCGGTAAATCAACAACAGTTGATTTTATAACTAGAATTTTACAAGAATCGGGAGTTAAAGTGGCTTCCATTTCTTCTGTAAGATTTAAAATAGCAGATAAAGAATGGGAAAACAAATATAAAATGACAATGCCTGGTCGTTTTGCTATACAGAAATTTTTAAGGCAGGCAAAAAATGCAGGTTGCAAATTTATTGTTTTAGAAGTTACCTCAGAAGGCATAAAACAATTCAGACATAAGTTTATAAATTTTGATACAGCTGTTTTTACAAATTTGAGTAAAGAGCACATTGAGTCACACGGCAGTTTTGAAAATTACAGAAATGCAAAATTAAAATTATTTAAAGCAACAAAAAACATTCATATAATAAATTCAGATGATGGAAATGCAAAATATTTTTTGGATGTTCCAGCAAACAAAAAAATTACATTTGGCAGCCAAGACCCAGAGGCCCTAAAAATAAAATTAAACTTGCTTGGGCAGTTTAATATAATGAATGCCTTAGCTGCTACGGCTGTTGCAAAAAACTATGGAATTGATTTTAAAATCTGCCAAAAAGCATTAGAAAAAGTAAAAGGAATTCCAGGCAGAATGGAAGTTGTGTCAAGACAACCTTTGGTGGTTGTTGATTATGCTCATACCCCAGACCAGCTTGAAAAGGTTTACAAAGCCCTTTTAAAAGAAAATTCAAAATTAGTTTGTGTTTTGGGCTCTTGCGGAGGAGGTAGAGATAAGTGGAAAAGGCCTGTTTTAGGGAAAATAGCCTCACAATATTGTAAGCTGATTATAATTACAAATGAAGACCCTTATGACGAAGACCCTATTAAAATAATAAATGAGGTTGCAGAAGGAGCTGAAGGAAAAGCTGAAAAGGTTTTAGGTAGAGAACAGGCAATTAAAAAAGCAGTCCAGTCAGCCAGCTCAGAAGATACTGTTGTGATTACCGGGAAGGGATCTGAACCCTGGATGTGCGTTAAAAATGGTAAAAAAATCCCTTGGGATGACCGCAAAATAGCCAAAGAAGTGGCCCCTTGATTTTTGGGTTTGTTTATGGTAAGATAAAAAGGACATAGAAATATGGTCGTTTTTTATTCAAAAAACAAGAAAAATGAAGAGAAAAATGTCTCCCTCAGTCAAAAAATTTATACGCAAAGAAAAAGCCCGTATAAGACGGCAGGTTTTGGATCCCGTGAAACAAAAAGAAGAAATAAACAAAATTTACGAAGATTTAAAAATTGAAAAATTGAAAAATTAAAAATTATGCGAATCTCTGATATCTACAACTTAATGATTAAAATGGGAACAGAGTCAGATTTTAGGGGACAAGAAGGCGTCTTAAAGCTTTTAGATAGAAAAAGAAAAAAGTTTGAGAAAATGTCTGAACAAGAAAAGCAGGAGTTTGACCAAGAGGCCCTTAAAAATCCATATATGGATTCTGGGGTTTATAATATTGCAGAAGACAAGGAAATCAAAAAAGTTATGGTTGGAATTGATATTACCCCTTCTGAAATTTTAATGGCAAAACAATTGGGAGATATTGATTTGGTTATAGCCCACCACCCAATAGGCAGAGGGTTAGCCCAGTTGGCAGATGTAATGGATTTACAGGTTGATGTTTGTAATTATTATGGAGTGCCTATAAATGTTGCAGAAGGTCTTATGAAAGAAAGAATTTCTGAAGTAGCTCGCGGAGTAAATTCTCCAAACCACCAAAGAACAGTTGATGCTGCAAAATTAATGGGTGTTAATTTAATGAACTCCC
>CAYNHB010000032.1:3721-6408 GCA_964397155.1 uncultured Candidatus Saccharibacteria bacterium | reverse complement strand
AGCTAAGTGAGGTGACTGGGTCTGTGGTGTCTATTTTAATTGTTTGGCTGGCTGTTGTTTCTGTGTTGCCAGAGGTGTCTGTTGAATAGTATCTTATGTAGCTTGTGTTTTCTGTGGTTATTGAGACCGCGCTGGAATACTCGGTTGTTGGAGTGCAGGTGTTTGTTGTATTTTGGCAGTAGTATGTGGTTTGGCATCCTAATCCTAAGCCGTCAGAACAGGTCAATGTCGCAGACACGTTTGAGGCGTTGGTCCAGGTGTCAAATGTGTAACTGCTTCCTCCTGCAGTTGCCGAGGCAGAGGTAGTTGGGGCTTGCGTGTCTTCGGTATAATTTAGAGTTATTGAAGTCAAAACAGCCGTATCTAAATAGCTTAGGGAAGCAAATGTAAGTTTATAGTAAAAATTTTCAGCCGTCCAACTTAGCCCCGATAAATCTATTGAATTTGAGCCGGCTGAAAGCGCGTCTGAATTATCCAAAACCCCATCAGACCCATACCAGCTTGACTGGTCTTGGCTAAATTGAACCGATGCTGTGGTATTGGAAGGCAAACTTGAAACCGTATATCCAAAGCCGTCTATGCTTACACCATTGTTTATTCCGTCAAGCAAATCAGTGGAAATTAAAGTCCCTGTTGCTTCATAATGCGTATATACTCCGCGGTCTTCGGAGTAAGGAGTATAATTAAGAGCCACTGAAGTTAAAACAGGTGTGTCTGAGCCGTCAGAGGTCATATAAATTTTATAAGCAAAATGTGTTCCCTGCCACACTAATCCAGATAAATCAACTGAATTTGAGCCAACCTCCAGCGAAGTCCAGCCACCTAAAGTTCCATCCGCGGCATACCACTCACTGCCATCGCCCGTAAAGCTAATCTGCAAGGTTGTATTTGCGGGAATGACTGAAACAGTATAATCAAAGCTATCTATGGAAGCTGCGCCATTGGTTCCTGAAAGCAAATTTGTTGACCGCAAAAGCCCGCTCGTATTGTAATCGGCAAAAACTTCTGAAGAAAAACAAAAAATCCCGGCAAAAATTATTGCGGAAAAAATGATTGCCTTAGTTTTATTATAGGACAGTATTTTTGTCTTATAAAAATTCATTTTCTTAAAATTATTTTGCTATAATTAGGAGAAGCTAAAATTTTTTCTTTTAAGCCCCCCCCCAGAGATTTTTTCAAAACTGCCTTCCTTAATTTGTGCGTGTTATATTGCCCCATTATTCCAAGATATGAATTCACGCATGCTAAAATTTTTTTCAAATCATTTTTGGTTATTTTTCCGCCTTTTTCCGAAATTATCCTTCTCCAAATGATTAATTTTTTGTAAAAATTCCCTTTTGTTTTATTTTTTACATAAATTCTATATGGCTTAATAATCGCGCCCAAAAATGAAACTCCTTTAGAAAAATACTGAATATATATTTTATTGGGATGCAATTCTAAAAATAAATTATCTTTCAAATATTTTCTGACTGTCGGAATTATTGATTTTAAATATTCTTTATTCTGGTGGACAATAACAATGTCATCAACATAACGCCCGTAATATCTTAAAACGAGCTTTCGTTTCATAAAATGGTCAAAATCATTCAAATAAACATTGCCGAATAGCTGTGATGTAAGGTTTCCAATGGGCAGTCCTTTGTTTTTGCCCGCATAAAATAAACTCTTGGATTTTGGCAAACCGAACCAATCTGCCCTTCTTCCTCTTATTATGCAATTTTTAATCGGGTCGTGAAATATGACTTTACGGATGAGCGGCAGAAGAAAATCCAAATCTAAATTGGGGCGCTTTGTCTGCAATAATGATTCAACTTTCTTATATAAAATGTTTTTATCAATGCTCATAAAATATCCTTCAATGTCTAGTTTCAAAATATAGCAGTTCTTTTTATAATTTTCAGAACAAGAACGGATAAAATAATTTAATCTTTTTATGCCGCAGGAAGTGCCTTTGCCTGGTCTGCAACTATAACTGTCGTTTATAAACAAATTTTCAAAAAAGGGGCTGATGTAATTGTAAATTAAATGGTGGATAATCCTGTCTCTGAAATCCGCGGCAAAAACTTCGCGTTTTACAGGGTTGAAAGATATAAAACAAATACTTGGCCCGATTTCATATTTTCCGCTTAATAAATCTTCGTACAGACCAAAAAGTTTTTTTTCGTAATCAATCTCAAATTTTAAAGCGTTAATTGTATTGCGTTTATTCTCTCTCGCGTCATAATAAGCTTGGAATAAATCGTATAAAAGTTGTTTTTGAAAAAAATTGTCCATTAAAACAGGGGGCAAATGCCAGTTCTTGAGGCAGCGGACAGAAAAGCCGTTTGCTTTACTGTTGGCATTGCGGTTGACAGTGGCGTTGCCTGAATTCAGGTTGCGGTTCCAAGCATTAGACCCGGACTGCACAGACGACCAAAAGTTTCCGTTGCTGGACAAATTGTTAAACGAACCATTGGTATTGCGGTTGCCGGCAAGAAGTCCGCCTAGCATAAAAATAATCGCTTAATTTCTTGTATTTTCTGATATTTTCTGAAAAATAAAGAAAACAGAAGTTGCCTGAGGACCAAATGACGCCCGCATTGGCCGAAAATTCCTCGTATTATGAATTTCAAAAAACGAGAGGATTATTGAACTGACAAAGAATGCTCGCTCGCTCAGGCCTTGACCAAAAGCGATTCCGGCCC
>CAYNHB010000032.1:0-3621 GCA_964397155.1 uncultured Candidatus Saccharibacteria bacterium | reverse complement strand
CGACCTGCCCCAGGCAGTTAATTGCTTTGAAACGCTTTCGACCTTTTCGCTTATATCAATAAATTCTTTTAATGAAATTTGCCTCAAGTCCTTGGTCAACCTGAAAAAAATCCTGATTGTTTCAATGTTTTCTTTTGCTTTTTGGATGTGCTGGCGCTTATCAATGCTGGAATTTGCGCGGTAAATGTTAGTCACTAACTCGATTGATTCTTTTTTTATATTTTCTCCCAATGTGTATTTATATTCCCTGTTGAATTCCTTCACTGCCTTAAAAATTTCAATTATAAGGTCATAGCTTTCTTTGTAAACTGGAAGATGATTATATATGGCCATAATTCGTATTTATACTAGCTTCTTTTGCGGATTTTTATGTTGAATAAATTCTGTTATTTTACCAATAAATTCTTCTGCCGTCTTAATTGCGTTTTCGGCTTCAACTTCAGAAAAAGAAAGATTTATTCCATATATCAAATAGTTTCTTTGCTTCCTCATTTTATCAAACTTATATACCAACATCTTATACTTTTCTCCTAAAATTAAACTGCAGAAATCAACTACAATTTTGTGAGAGCCCAATGCGCGCGGTCGGAGGTTATGGCTAAAAACCAAAGCCCTGCCCGACAAAAGCATTGATTCATAGGCCATTTGGAAGCCACCCTCGCTATCATTATCCTTAATTAATGTTTTTGCGCTCTTAATTTTTCTGCGGGCTTTTTCTACCACATTCGCAATCTGCTCAAAATCAATTTTTTCTTCTTTCAGCAAACCCTTTTCTAAAAAATCTTTATAATCCATTTTTATTATCTATTAAAAATATTTTTTCGCCGGCCAAAACATTTCTTATAAAATTATCTTTTTGCTTTATCTTTTTTTCCCATTCTTCAGATGAAAAAATATGATAATTTATTTCCCTGGCGGTTTTGTTCTCAATTTTTATTATCTCCGGCATAAGCAAATCCTCTTTTGGATTTCCAATTATCATCAAATCTATATCCGAAATAGAATCTTCATTTTTTTTTGCAAAGGAACCAAAAATAAAGGCGGTTTTTATGTTTTTAATCTTGCTTAAAGAATTTTTCAGCTGAGCCTGCGCTCCCACCGTTTTTAAAAATATGCTTTTTAGTTCACCATATAACGGATAATTTTTATTTAATTTAAAAAATCTGCTGTTTGCCACCTTCTCACTAATTAAAATGTTTTTATCGGCAAGGGCATTTATATCTTTTTGAAAGACTCCGGGCTGCTTGCCGGTTATTCTCGCCAACTCACGCAAATAGTAAGATTTTTCAGGGTCATTGAAAAAAATTTCCAGAATAAGTGTTTGATTTTTTGTGAATTTTATTGGCATTGTATTCTTTTTGCATACAATTGTATGCTTTTTACATACACTTTGATTCGCCTTTTTTTAGTGAAAAATAGTCAAATTGACGAATACGCTTTGAAATTGCGGCTCGCCGCAATTTCAAAGCGGTCAGTTCTTGAGGCAGCGGACAGAAAAGCCGTCTGCCTTACTGCCGGCAAAGCGGAAGACAGTGGCGTCGCCTGAGCCCAGGCCGCGGGCCCAAGCACTAGACCCGGACTGCACAGACGACCAAAAGAGTCCGCTGCTGGACAAACTGCTAAACGAACCACTGGCCTCGCGGCTGCCGGCAAGAAGTCCGGCAAATCCGGAATCGCCTCCTGATTTTAATTTTGTGCCTTCATTTGTGCCCCGCCAGCCGGTTGTTGAAGTGTCATACGGAAAATCTGTGGCGCAAGTGCCACTTGCGCAAACCGCTCTTTCTAAAGTTGTAAATTCGTCATGCGTTGGCATATGCCAGCCAAGAGGGCAAATCCCTTGACCGCCTGCTGTTGTTCCCCCGCACATCGCTTGGTCCCATTGGTACAAACCGCCGTAGGTTGTGCAGTTTGATTCATTGTCTGAATAACAATATTTATCAATAGCTGAGGCAGAAGAGCAATCTGTGCCCTGATTGCCAGCTCCGGCTGTCAATGTTCCCACATTTATATTTTCTGCCATCCAGCACTGGCTGCCGATTAAAACAGTTGAATATGTTTTGCTGTCTCTGCTGTCTGTAAAATTATCGCCGCAAGTCCATATAACTGTTGACAAGCTGACTGTTTGGTTAACTGTGTCAACTGTAATATTTGATGTTTGGTAAACCTTGCTTGTGTCGGTAAAAGTGTCTGTTACCGTTGCGGCCCAGACAATTAAAGCTGACAGTCCAGCAAGCGCCGCAAGCGCTATAAATAAAATTATAATTTTTATTTTTTTGCTCATATTTTTTAAATTTTTAATTTTTAATCTTTTGTGCACCTCACTGAAAAACCGGACATTTTGCCGTAAACATACTGGCTTATCTGCGGCCTGCCCGAACCAAAATAACGGACCCAAGCTCCCGCGCCGTCTTCCAAAGAGGACCAAAACCCTGTGTAACTGCCAAGATAATTAAATTCGCCTGTGTAATATCCGAACAAAAGAACTTCAAAACCTGATGGTCCGCCTGCCTGCAGTTTTGCCCCTTCGTTGGCTCCATGACTGCCAATAATCGCTGTTCCGAATGGAAAATTATTAGCGCAAGCGCTGGAACTGCAAACAGCTTTTTCTAACGCTGTCCATTCATAGTGGCTTGGAATGTGCCAGCCGTCAGGGCAAACTCCCTGAACCGGCAAATCGCAGGCATCGTTTGGCGGTCCGCCCGCGCCGTTGCAAGAGCCAGCATACTGCATTGCCTCATCCCATTGGTACAAGCCGCCGTATTTTTCGCAATTTGACTCTATTTCATTATAACAATATTTTTCTAAAACCGCATTATCTGTCTGGGCGTCGGCGCCATTAATCATTATTCCCGCGTCTAAATTCTCAGCCATCCAGCACTGATTTCCGATTTGCGCAATAGCGTATTCCCTGCCATCCCTATTATCAATAAACTTATCTTCGCATGTTATCGGATCCACTATATAATCAACATCTATGTTTCCTATAAATTTGAGCTCAAAAACATCAGTTGGCGCGTCTAAGTCGGTGAGCAGGATCTTGTAAGTATCCTCATGGTCAATGTTTGGAAAAACAGCAATCGGGTTTTGGTTGTTGGGTATTTTTTCGGTATTCTGGTTTGGGTTTTGGTTATTGTCATACACAGGATACACTTCAATTGTTTGGTTTCCTCCGGCATTTGTGGGTTTGGCGTATATGGTAATGTCATTTTGGTTTGTGAGGATTTGTTCAAAAGTAACCCTGATGTATTGGTTCGGCTGAAGATATGTCCAGACATTGTCTTGTTGTTTTACATAGTCATATACGTCTTCTAATATGTCTTTGTTTTCATCAAGCTTGAAGGCCTTGCTGATGAATATGATTTCAAATGTTTGTTCTGATAAGTGGGGCACGGTCCACTCAAGGTAGTCAATCTTGCCGTTGTTGTTAAGGTCGTAGGCAGTGAAGGGCACTTCTTCGTTGTTTTCATTTGTCCACTTGATTTTGATTAAGTGCTTTTGGTGGGTTTTAAAGATTTCTGGGATGGTGGTGTAGGCCAGGATGTCTGTGAGCTGTGGGCAAACTGTCTCGATGCTGTCATTGCTATTTGTTTGGATTACATCATTAGACCCAGATTGTGCGGT
>CAYNHB010000031.1:0-7785 GCA_964397155.1 uncultured Candidatus Saccharibacteria bacterium | reverse complement strand
GGCAATGTTGATTTATTACGTTTTTTGCCACGTGGCAAAAAACGTAATATTTTTACCAGCTACTAATTAACCGATTTTTTTGAACCCGCAGTATTTTTGTATAACTTTTGGCACTTTTACGCTCCCGTCTTTTTGCTGGTTTTGCTCTAAAATGGCAGGAATCAAGCGACTTGTTGCAAGACCAGAAGCGTTTAATGTATGCAAAAATTCATTTTTATTATCTCTCCTAAATTTAACATTCCCTCTCCTTGCCTGATAATCTAATGCGTTTGAAGCACTGCTTACTTCCTTATAAATCCCCATGCTTGGAATCCAAACTTCTATATCTATGGTTTTTGCCATGGCCGAAGTCATGTCTCTTGCAGCTAACTGAACTGACTGAAAATGCAAACCCAAGCCATTTGTTAATTTTTCTGCGTTTTTAACTAACTCATCAAATGCTTCCCATGATTTTTCTGGCAAAGTAAATTGAAACATTTCAATCTTATTAAACTGATGGCCTCTTATCATTCCCCTTTCTTCTTTTCTATAACTGCCCGCTTCCCTTCTAAAGCAGGCTGAATAAGCAAAATACTTTAATGGCAGTTTTTCTGCAGAAATTACCTCGTCTCTGTGATAGTTCCCGAGCATCATTTCAGATGTTGCATTTAAGCATAACTTGTCTTGAGTCCAAAATAAATCATCTCTAAATTTTGGCAAATGCCCCGAAGTGTAAGCCGACTCTTCAGTTAACAAAAATGGAGGAAGTAAAAAAGTATATTTATTTTTTCTATGAAAATCAATAAAATAATTTAACAACGCCCACTCCAAAATAGCCCCTTGATTTTTATAAACCCAAAAACCGGCCCCAGACATTTTAGCCGCCCTTTCATAGTCAATAATATCTAAATCAGTGGCCAGCTGAACATGATCTTTTGCTTTAAATTTAAAATTTGGTTGTTTGCCAAACTGCCTTAAAACTTTATTATTTTCCTTTCCACCTTCTACAACATCATTCGCGACAATATTGGGCAGTTCTGAAAGTTTTTCTTTTAGTAATTTTTCGACTTCTCTGAACTCATTATCAAATTCTTTAATTTTATCCCCCAATTCCTTCATTTTAGCAATTACCTCTGGGCTTGGTTTGGTTTTTGAATGTTTGTTTCGCTCAGCTTTGAGTGCTTCAGCTTGAGTTAAAATACTTTTTCTCTTATTATCTAAACTAATAATTTTATCTAGATCAAAATCTTTCTCGTTAATCTTTTTTAATAGCGATTTTTTTATTTCTTCTTTGTTTTCTCGAATCTTATTTATATCTAACATCTTTTTAAGATTATTTTTTATTTTTTAAAATTGATGAATGCAATTCTTTGGGCTTGAAAGGTTTCAATCTTAAAACTTTTGTGGTCAAACCACGTTTTTTGAGCTCTTTTTTTAAATTTTTAGAAAATGAACATTGGTCATACCCCAAACAAATAACATCGGGCCTTAATGTTTCAATTACTCTATAAACATCATCCTCGTATCCTAAAACCGGTTTATCAACTAATTTACATTTTTGTAGTTCTGTATATCTTTCACGCTCCCTTTTTTCAGGGAAATGCCCTTTTATTTTTCTTATATTTTCATCCCGCCCGGCAACAGTAATTAAAAAATCCCCGTATTTTTTTGTTTGCTCAAAAAAATTAAGATGTCCTTCGTGCAACCCATCAAATGTCCCAAAAACCATTACTTTTTTCATTGCTTAATAATACCAAACTTGTCGAAATTTCACAATACTTGACATGCCCTCAAACAACAGTCTTCGGGGTCTTTTTTTTATGTAAAACTGAACGGCTCAGTCCGCCTTGGGCGGACTGAGCCGTTTAAAGTTCCGACGGCTCAACGGCCGTTGAGCCGTTAAAAAATCTATGATTTTGGTTTCATTAAGGGGAATATTTGGCATTCACGCGTGGGCTTATCCATTAAAAATGCAAACAAGCGCTCTGAAACTCCAAATCCGCAGGTTGGAGGCATGCCATGCTCTAATGCTTCAATAAAATCTTTATCATACCTCTGGGCTTCTTCGTCACCCTTGTCTCTTAATTTTTGCTGTTCTGCAAATCTTTGTGCCTGATCTATTGGGTCATTTAATTCTGAATAACCCTTGCCGTTTTCAGATCCAGCTAAAATCACCTGAAATCTTTGCACCAGTTTCGGGTCTTTTTCCATTCTTTTTGCCAATGGCTCCATTACAATTGGAATATTTATTAAAAATCCCGGGCCTGAAATATTTTTTCTGCAATATTTCCAAAGGTTATCAATAGCTCTTGTAATATTCCAGCCCTTTTTATCATAATCAATTTTTAGTTTCTGCAAAGTTTTTTCTATTTCTGGCAAAGATGCTGTTTCAATATTAATGCCAGTATATTTTGCAATGGTTGATTTGTAATCATACTTTTGCCACTTCTTGCCCAAATCTACGGCATGGCCGTGAATTTTGAATTTAAGCGTACCAAAAGTTTTTTTAGCAACATATTTATACATTTCCTCAACCAATTTCATGCCCTGCTCATAATCAGCGTAAGCCCAATAAAACTCCACTTGAGTATAATCTTGCAAATGCTCTTGGTCCATGCCTTCGTTCCTAAATTGTCTGCCAATTTCAAATGTTTTGTTAAATCCTGCCACCATTAATTCCTTTTGCCAAAGCTCGCCCATGGAAATGCGTAAAAAAACATCCATATCCAAAGCGTTGTGATGAGTCACAAATGGCCTTGCGTCAGCTCCTCCGGGTATTGTTTCTAAAACAGGGGTTTCTACTTCCAGAAAGCCATTTTTTGTTAAAAATTCTCTTATTGAGTTCCAAAATACTGCCCGCTTTTCAATCATTTCCTTAACTTCTGGATTAAACAAAATATCTAAATATCTTTTTCTTAATTTTTCTTCTATATCTTGAAGTCCGTGCCATTTTTCTGGCAAAGGCAAAAGTGCTTTAGCAAGCATTTTGTAATCTTGAACTTCAATTGTTTTTTCACCCCTTTTTGTAATAAATAAAACTCCTTTTAGTTCGACAAAATCTGCAATATCAAAAACATCCAAGAAAAACTGGTATCCCTTAGGCCCTAATTTATCTTCTTTAATAATTGCTTGAACTTTACCCGTGCCATCTTGAATATCTAAAAAAGTAGCTCCGCCGTGTCCGCGTTGAGCCATAATTCTTCCGGCTAAAACAACTGGCTTTTTTCCGCCAGAGGCGGATCCGCCTTTGGCGGATGACAACTTTACAAAATCTTTAAGCGCTTCGGTTATTGTGTGCGTTCTTTTTGTTTTAGCAGGGTATGCTAAAAGCCCAGCTGACTCCAACTTTTTTAGTTTTTTAATACGCTCTTTTCTGAGCTCTTCTAATGTAGGCATATTCCCATTGTCATTCCCAACTTGATTGGGAATCCAGAGTTCTTGCGCTCACCCTAGATTCCCGCTTTCGCGAGAATGACACTAAACTTTAGTTATTTTAGCAAACTTGACAAAACCCTACAAGGACTTGACACGAAATTAAATGTATGATAGGGTACAAACACTGAAAAACCCGTTCCTGCAGGGTTAAGCAGGGTTCGTCGGTCCTCTGGGGTACAGACCAAAGACGGACAAAGAAAAAAACCGGCGGTAATTTTCCTCCCCCTGCGACGGCAGTAAGCAAGGGAAGTTACCAAAGGCGCACTTTTCATCTTCGAAACTGACAGGGTTGGTGGGTTATCGGTGTCCCTTAACACACGGCGTGCCGCTCGCGGGAACTTCTCTTCCCAGCGGTATAGGTTTATTTGCTGACCAATTGGCATCGCAAAAACGCGTTACTGTGATGCAAGGGTTGCACTCGCGAGGCAACCTTCCTGTCAGTTTCTTAATTCATCATACAGGGCGCTGCAAGAAAGAGCTATCCCCCAACACAGCCCCGTAGCTCTAACAAGCAGTGCCAGGCGCCGTATTCGTATCCTTTTGGTGTGTCACACATATCCAAACTAGATACGGTACGGCGTTCTTTTATTACTTTGAAAAATACCAGTTTAATGCATCACGAGCAACAGGCAAAGCTGCTGATTGCAGTCCACTAACACCTTCTATTGTAGCCACAAAAACAATTTCTGGCTCATCATAAGGAGCAAAAGCAGATGCCCATGCATTATAATAACCGTCTCTTCCAGTTTCTGCGGTTCCGGTTTTAGCAGCAATATCCACTGATAAATTATTAAGCAATAAACACGACCCATAAGATTTATTTACGCAGTCGTGCATCCCCTCTCTTACAATCTGCAGATTTTCATAATCAATAAATCCGCTTCTTATGACTTCTGGAGCAAAACTTTTTACAGGATTAACAGAACTTTCCAATGATTTAATAACCCTATTTACAATCTGGGGACGATAAAGCGTCCCATTATTTGCAATAGCACAATATGCTGAAGCCACCTGCAAAGGGGTTACCTTTAAATAGCTTTGCCCAATTGAAAGATTATAAGTGTCTCCATCCCACCAGGACTCCCCAATATTTTCTTTTTTCCACGCAGGGCTCGGAACAAGACCGGATGATTCACCTGTTAAATCTATTCCATTAACGCTCCCCCACCCAAACAGTTCTAAATACTTTTTAATTCTTGCAGGGCCTAACCCATCCTGGTCTCCGTATCCTCCGCCTATCGTATAAAAATAAATATTTGAAGAAACAGCAATGGCTTCTCTCATATCAACCAAGCCGTGTGGCTTTACCCCCCCATATCTGTAAACTATGCTTGAGTCATACTGGTTACGAACTTCTATATACCCTGGATCATTTATAATTTTTGTAGGAGAAATTATATTTTCCTGCAAGGCTCCTGCCGCCTCAAATGGTTTTATTGTAGAGCCAGTTGGGTATTGCGCCTGAACCACGCGGTTAAATAATGGCTGATTCGGATCGTTTTGAATTTCATTAAAATCTTCAAAGGATATTCCTCCAGAAAAAAGGTTATTATCATAAGAGGGGTAAGACACTAAAGCAAGCACAGCTCCCGTGTTAGGGTCCATAGCAATAGCAGCCCCTTTTTTAGCTCCAACATTTTTTATACTTTTTTCTAAAGCTAAATAGACTTGCTCCTGTAAATCTGCATCAATATTTAAAATTAAATTGTTTCCTGGTTCGGGTTCTGATATTACTTGCTCTCCTTGAAATTCTCCAGACGCTGTTTTTATTTGCTGTATTTCACCCGGCACCCCCCTTAAATATTCTTCGTAATATTTTTCAAGGCCTGTTTTTCCTATATAATCATTTATTGAATAGCCAAACAAAGATGAATATTCATCTTTGTTGATTCTACCCGTATATCCTAAAACTTGAGAAAAAATCTCACCGTAAATATACTCCCTCAGAGTATTTTGACGTATCCGGCATCCGTCAAGCTGGTTTATCCTGGCTTCTAAAATAAGCAGTGTTTCATGATCTAAATCTTCAGCAATCAAAACTTCAATAGAATCTGACTGCTGTATTTTTTTCCCAATTTCAGATGGGTCTAACTTTAAAGCCTCTGAAATGCTGTTTATCTGATCTAAAATCTCTTTTGAAGTAAATGAAAAACGCGCCCTGTCGCAAATTAAGTCAAAAGCAGGAGAATTTGAAACCAATTTTTTTAAATTTTTATCATAAATTATTCCGCGTTCAGGAACAGCCAAAAAAGCAGAACTTTTATTGTTTTCAGCGGCAACATACAACTTTTCTCCGCTTAAAACCTGAAAGTAAAATGTCTTCGAGAATAAAACTATAACCAATATAAAAAAAATTCCAAACAAAACATAGGATATTTTTTCTTTAAGAGGCACTTCAAATTTCTTTTCAGATATGCCTAATTCTTCTTCTTTTGATTTAGCCAGCGTATCTAAAAAAACCTCGTGGGGTTCTATATCTTTTGCAAAAAATTTTTTGACTTTATAGCGTTTAAACATACACCGTCTAAATTATTTATTTTTAAATAACGATAACTGCCGGTTATTAAACCTGTCAGCGTAAAAATTCTTGTAAACAGAAAAAAACATAGAAGCAAAAAATAAATTATAAATTACTTTTCCTAACAACTGCAGATTGAAACTGACTAAAAAATCAGACATCTTAAATAAATAAGAATAGAATCCAAAAAACAAGTCGTAGGTAATAAAAGAAACAAAAAACAGCACTAAAAAATTAAAAAACATTGGTTTTTTTGGGTCTTCAAACAGCGAGAGTTGCACTTTTTTTAGCAAAAAACCAAGAACTACCATAATTGTTACAGACACGCCAATGTGCGAATAAGAAAAAATATCCAAGATAAGCCCGCCAATCAGTGAATAAAAAACAATCAGATAGCCCTGATTTTTGCTGCTAAAAAAAACTAATAAAATAAATAAAATAAATACAAGATTTGGTGTGCCGCCGAATAGACCAAAATGTACAAAAAAACTATTTTGCAGCAATGCAAAAAAATAAAACAGCAGTGCAATTAATATGTGTTTGATCCACATAACTATCTTTTATGGTTTGTAATAACAAAAAGATTTTCTGTTCCGATATCTAAAAACAAATCAACATTTGCTTGTTGATGAGGGCTTTGGTCATTTTTATTAACTTTACTCACTTTGCCAATCAAAAGATTTTTTGGAAAAGTCCCCTCAAGCGCTGATGTTACTAAAACATCTCCTTGTTCTAATTTATCATTGACAGGAACTAAATCTAAAATAACAGTCAATCCCCCAATCCCCTTTACTACGCCATAAACTGATTCTGTCTCGTCATCGTAAATATTTAAAACCTTGACGTTTACAACGCTATTTTCATTTGTGATAAGCATTACCTTAGAAAAATTTTTATAAACTTGCGAAACTTTTCCAAATATTACTTTTTCTTGGTCAATAACTGGCATTCCAGCTTCTATGCCGTCGTCTGCTCCTTTGTTTATGGTAACTTCGCCATCAACGTTCAATCCAGAAACGCCTACCATAACTAAATCAAACTCGTCATTTTGGCAGGAAGCAGAAATGATTATTTGGGCCTCATTTCCAATTTTTATTGCTTGTAACAAATTAATTTGAGATAAAAGTTTTTGGTTTTCCTTTCTTAAATTTTCGTTTTCTTTTGACAAAGCCCCTGCTCTTAAAATAGAGGCAGAGAGATTGGACATTGACTGGCCTGCAGACCAAAATCTTTTTTCAATGGGGTTGGAAAATTTGTAAGCTAAATTTCTAATTTGAGGAGAAAAAAAATTAAGGGCAAAAAATAGAATAAAAATTATAAAAATCCAAAATAAAAACTTAAGCAATGCACTGTTTTTTTCTTGCCAACTTGCAGATAAAGAAATTTTTTTTGCTATTTTCATTGTAGGTTTGATTACCTGCATTTTACTCTATTGGAACTTGTTTGGCAACACGCGCAAAAAAACACCCTTTTCGGGGGTGTTTTAAAATTAGGTTGAAATCTCTGGTGGCAACTACCTACTCTCGCCCGAATGGACTACCATCGGCCTTGGTGTATTTCACTTCTGAGTTCGAAATGGGATCAGGTGGGGCAACACCAGTATAATTGCCACCAGAATTTTCAACCTCTTTAAAATACCTAAAATCTGTACCTAAAACTTACGCCTACCCCGTTTTACGGGGCGGTGAATTAATATAGACCAACTGATCGCAGCAGGTCTTATGATTTATTAGTACCTCTCAGCTTAATGCCTTACGACACTTACACCTAAGGCCTATCAACCCGGTCATCTCCCGGGAATCTAAGAGTTCTCATCTTGGAGTTAGTTTCGCGCTTATATGCTTTCAGCGCTT
>CAYNHB010000030.1:0-7792 GCA_964397155.1 uncultured Candidatus Saccharibacteria bacterium | reverse complement strand
CAAAAACTGTGCTAAAATAAGCGCAGTTTTTGTTTATGATTAAGTTTGATGTAATCACAATTTTTCCGGGAATTTTTAAGTCCTATTTGGGCGAGAGTTTGATTGCAAGAGCGCAGAAAAAAAAGCTTGTAAAAATAAATGTGCATGATTTAAGAAAATGGACAAAAGACCGTCACAAAACAATTGATGACAGGCCTTTTGGCGGGGGATTAGGAATGGTTTTAAAAGTAGAACCCATCTTCAAAGCCGTAAACTCGTTAAAGCTAAAAGCTAAAAGCCGAAAGCTAAAAGCTAGGGTTATTTTATTTACGCCAAGGGGAAAAAAATTTACGCAGAAAATGGCGAATAAATTGGCAAAGCTGGACCAGATAATTTTTATTTGCGGAAGGTACGAGGGGGTTGATGAAAGAGTGGCTAAAAAAATTGCTGACATGGAAATATCAATAGGGGATTATGATTTAATGGGCGGAGAATTGCCCGCAATGGTGGCCATTGAAACAATTTCCCGCTTGGTTCCGGGAGTACTGGGAAAGCCGGCTTTATTAAAAGAAAGAATTACAAAATCAGGAGGATTTTTAGAGTATGCGCAATACACTCGCCCCGAAGTATTCTCTCCTAAAAAGGGAGTTAATTGGCGAGTACCCAAAGTTTTGCTAACAGGAGACCATAAAAAAATAAAGGAATGGAAAAA
Source organism: uncultured Candidatus Saccharibacteria bacterium (assembly GCA_964397155.1). Lineage (GTDB taxonomy): Bacteria > Patescibacteriota > Minisyncoccia > Minisyncoccales > Staskawiczbacteraceae > XYD1-FULL-39-28. The sequence goes on along the minus strand of CAYNHB010000030.1, from coordinate 7,101 downwards.
AAAGAACGGCAAGGTTATTGCTGGCAACGATTAAAAAATATATGCCAGTCCGCCTAGGGTGGAAATAAAAATAAAATTATGCTATAAAATATTATAAATGGGCAGTTGGCTGAGCAGCAAAGGCACTAGACTGTAAATCTAGCGGGGTTTCCCCTTCGCAGGTGCAAGTCCTGCACTGCCCACAGTAATGTTTATATAGGAGGAGCTTGAACATATTTAGCGTTATGCCATAATTATTTAATATAATGCTATATTATGAAGAAGCTGACAAAAGAAAAACTTGAGAATATATATGAGAAAGGACTATCTATAAAGGAAATATCTGGTATCTATAAAATACCTTATTCTACAGTTAGGTATTGGATGCATAAGTATAAAATTCCACGTAGATCTTGGAGTGAAGCTACATACGTAAAGAGGAATCCGGAAGGAGATCCCTTCCAAATCAAGAAAAAGTTAAGCAAGAAAGAGTTTGAATTAAAAGCGTTAGGAATAGGGATTTATTGGGGAGAAGGCGATAAGAGCTTAAATAACACATCGGTTCGTGTGGGCAATGTAGATCCGTTTTTAATCAAAAGATTCAGAGATTTTCTGAAAAGAATATATCGTGTGAAAGAAGAAAAGATAAAATATAGTTTAATTTTATTTAACGACTCAAAAGAATCTACAGCGATAAATTTTTGGAAAAAATATTTAGGAATTAAAAGAAAACAGTTCGGAAAAGTAACAATTATAAAACCACAAGGCAAGGGAACCTACAAAAAGAAAAACAAACACGGCGTTTTGACAATAATATTCACTAATAAAAAATTAAAAGAAATAATTTTAAAAGAAATAGAGAGTTTTTACAATTAATGCCGATGTAGCTCAGCTGGTAGAGCACTCCCATGGTAAGTCGCAAACTTTTGCCCATTATGTGAGAAATCACGTAGATGAATCCCGAATAACGGTTAAAAGCTCCGATAAGCGGAGCCAAGACCGTCCCGCTTTAAGCGGGCGAACGACTGACAAGGGGAGCTAAGTTTTTTAAAAATAAGCTCAAGATACAGTCTAGCCCTCTTGTATAAGAAAAGAAGAGGTGTAAGCGAAGGGAAAGGTCGGCGGTTCGAATCCGCCCATCGGCTCCAAAATTAAATTAAAAGAATTATGGCAACAAAAAAACCATTTATAAAATTTCAATGCTCGGTTTGCAAAACCACTAATTATTTTATTAAAAAAACCAAAGAAACAGCAGAAACAAAGTTAGAGCTAAAAAAGTTTTGCAAAAAGTGCAAAAAACACACTCCGCACAAAGAAGGTAAGAAATAAGTTTATTGCACGCCTCGCCTTGACGAGCAATGCGAGTCGAGGCGGGTGCGACATATTATTTGAATAGCCCACACAGCGCGTGGGCTATTTTTTATATTGAATTTTGGGATGAAAAGAGGTAAATTAGATTAATATGAGGAAAATAGAGATAATAATTATAATAATCTTGATTTTTGCTGGGATTTTTGTTGCGTATAATTATGTTTTTTCTCCAGCAGACAACATTAGCGTTCCGGCAAAGAATGATTCTGGAAATTTGACAGGCAGCCAGACGGCAGAAAACTCGAATGTTCCAGCCCAAGAGCAAAAGCTTTGGGGCGCTTATGTAGCCCCGTCTTCAGGAAGTGTTTTTAGTTTTGAACAGATGATAGGAAAAAGGCCCGATATGTTAGCTGTTTTTATCAGCTGGGATGAGGAATTTCCTAATGATTTTGCATTGTCTTCAGGTCAGACATTAGTTATTTTTTGGGAGCAGTATGAGGTTTCTTTAGATGAAATTATATCCGGCAAATCAGACAGTTATATCAGCCGGTTTGCTAAATACGCAAAGGCGTACAATAGCCCCGTAATAATTGCGCCTTTTCATGAAATGAATGGGGATTGGAGCCCATGGTCTGGGGCATACGGCAACAATACGCCAGAAAAATTTATTTTAGCCTGGAAACACGTGTATGATATTTTTGATAATGTTAAAGACGATAATATAAAATGGGCATGGGTTGTAAACCATGAATCAGTCCCGGATACTGTTGTTAATGCCATAGAAAGTTATTATCCTGGGGACGGATATGCGGATTATGTTGGGATTGATGGGTTTAATTTTGGAGATCCGTGGGAAACATACGATGAAATTTTTTCTTTGGCATTAGATAAAATTAAAAAATATAACAAACCCATTTATATCTTTTCAATGGCCTCAGCCGAAGGTCTCAGAAAAGATGATTGGATAAAAGACGCTTTAACAAAAATAAAAAGCGACCCGAATATTAAGGGTTTTATATGGTTTAATGAAAACAAAGAAAAAAATTGGTTAATAAACTCAGACCCAAATTCTTTGCAGGCCTTTATACAAGGAATAAAATAAAAAAAATAAAAACAGACCCACGGACTAGTCCGTGGGTCTGTTTTTATTTTGACTTAGTAGATCAATTCAGCCAACCCTTGCCCTATTGTTACTGTTTTGATACCGTTTGAAGAGATATAACCTGCAATACTTTCAAGATTTTGAGGAGTTGTACTGTATTGGCCTCCTTCATTTTCTATTTGGTGAAAAACTAATATGAGCCATGTATTGCTATTTACTGCTTCTGCAATCCATTGCTGAACCTCAGATACGGGAGTATTAACTTCAACAGACACTGTTTTTAGTAAGAATGGATCCTGGTTAGCATAGTTAAGCCCGCCGTCTTGCACAAGAGCTGTTCTTGCTCCTTGGTATCCTGACAGCCCCACAATGCTTTTTATGTTTTCGTTCCATGTACCGTAGGGATAAGCAAAAGAAGTTATTGTGTTAGCTCCAAGCGCCTCAAGGTCTTGCTTTGAACCCAAAACTTCTTGTGTTATCTGTTCATTAGTTAGAGTTGATAAGTCAGCATGGGTTATTGAGTGAGCTGCTATTTCATGGCCTTGGCTTTGCATGTCAAACATTTGGGTTGAATTTATGTATCCGTAATTTCCAAGTTCGCCAGAAACTATGTATTGAGTGCTATTTATTCCATAATTATTAAGAACTGGAATTCCATTTTGGTAAGTGCTTAGCCATCCGTCGTCAAAGCTTAAAGTTACCATCCCCTGATTAAATGTTGGTTTTAAGGTAGTGTTTTTTGTAAGCGAGAAATGGTCGACAGATAAAGTTCCCGAAGATTCAATTAAATGAAACATAGTCAAAGAAGATACATTCTGGGGAGCTGTAAAAGAATGGGAAAATTGTATCCAGCCGGCGGAAGCCACAGGATATCCAAAATCAAGATACAAATAGGTGCCGTCGGAGTTTGTGAATCTTGCAGTTACTCGCGTAGAAGTATTTGACTTATAGAAGTCAGAGAAAGTGTATTCTTCTCCAGGGACTACAATAACTTCGTCAAAAAACCATTTTGCATCTCCGTCGGTATAGGACGAGATTGTTATATCAGCCCCGTTTCCGCTATATCCTGAAACAGGATAGTTAAAAACAGCATCATTTGTGCCCCACGTTCCTTGGCTCCAGTTATTTGGCAAAGTTGTGCCGTTTTCCAAAGAAGGATTCAGTATTAAATTATTACTTGGTGGTTGAGGAGGAGTTGGAGGAGGAGTTGCCTGAGCTAATGTCGTAAACGTTTTTCTTGCTCCGTAAGCTGTTCCGGCTGAGTTTTGACCAACAGCTCTGAAGTAATATGTTGTGCCAGGAGTAAGGTTTTGTAATTCAACGTCAAATATTCCAAGAGTTGTCCTTGCTATGTGAGTTGTTTCATTTCCATAAGCACTAGTTGCGCCCCATTGAAACCATGTGTCAATAGAACTTGCATTTCCCATATCGCGGACATTTCCTCTGATAGTGGCTGAGGTTTCTGAAAGGTTGAGTCCATTGCCAGAGCCCATGCTTGGAAGATTGATTCCAGGAGAGGGGATTAATGTCGTAAACACTTTCCTTGCTCCGTAAGCAATACCAGCTGAGTTTTGTCCCACAGCTCTGAAATAATATGTTGTGCCAGGAGCAAGGTTTTGCAATTCAACGTCAAATATTCCAAGAGTTGTCCTTGCTATGTGAGTTGTTTCATTTCCATAAGCACTAGTTGTGCCCCACTGAAACCATGTGTCCACAGAGCCAGCATTGCCCATATCGCGGACATTGCCTCTTATGGTAGCTGAGGTTTCAGAAAGGTTGAGTCCGTTGCCAGAGCCCATAGAAGGGGCAGTAATAGTTACAACAGGAGCAGTGTACTCAGTTGTTGCCTCAAAAAGTTTTACAGAATCTATATATAACACTCCAATAGAGTTAACATCTGTGTAAATATGTATTTTGATTTTTGAAACTGACGCTGATGTTGGTTTGTACAAAAAGTATTTTGTGCCAAAAGATGGCCAGTAGTTTCCTCCAAGCCATTGCCCGCCAGTCCACGCTTCATTTGAGTCGTATTCATTTACCCAAACTGCCCATCCGCCAGCTGTAAGATTAAGGCTGTTTTGAAACATTTTCAAAATATAGTCCTTGTTTTCAACATTAACAAAATCACTATAGGCTTCAATTTGTTTGTTTGTACCTGTAAATTTTAAGCTGTTTTGTGAGTTTGGAGTATTCCCATTTTGGTTTGTGTCAATTGTAACATTAAGTGAATCAGTCCTGGTCCAATTTGTAGCAAAATCATTTTCGAGCGCTTCAAAAGATCCATTTAAAATTAAATTTGGGTTGTTGTTCAATTCAACGCTGTCTGAAATTGTGGTAATTTGTATTGGTTGGGAAACAGCGTAAGCAACAATTTTTTTAAGGTCGTTTTTGTTATACTCATATTGCAAAGGAATCCCGTCAACCACGTCATGCATTAAAATTACAAGCCATTGGTTGTTTGCTATTGCCTCGTCGATCCAAGCCATTACGGTTTCTGGAGTTGTTTGATGGGTAGCTTCAAGAACTAATATTTCATAATCATTTTGAGGCCATGTGTTTTGCCCGCCCCATGCAGCTCTATGCGATTCATAGTACTTGCTAATTGCGCTTAAAACGCGACTGTCGTAAGAGCCCATTGGAGTGGCAAAAGTTTTTACATTAATCCCTTGGCTGGCAAGAGATTGTTTTGAGCCGGCTAATTCGTTTTCAAGCTGTTCATCTGTTGCCTTTGTCAAATCAATATGATTTATAGTGTGGCTTCCAATTTCCCAGCCAAGTCGATTTTGTAAGTCCTTTACTTGGTCCCATGTCATAGCCCATTCATCTCCAGCATCAAGCCACAAGGTTTCAGCGTATAAAACAGCTGGAATTTGGTATTGTTCAAAAATAGTGGCTGCGTTGGTGTAAACTCTTGAATTTACATCATCAAAAGTAAAAGTTATTCTAGCAGTTGGCGAATATTCTGCGCTTGCCATTGAAGGCAAAAAAACCGCAAAGCACAAAAGACCCAAAAATAATGATAAGGCAAAAATTTTGTTATTGTTCATGTTTTCTTAATAAATTATTTTTTAATAATTTTATATTTTATTATAAAATTTTATTTTTGTCAATATTAAATTATTGGCACGCTTGCATCTGGATGGCTGGGCTCGCAATTATCTTTTGAAAAGCAGAAGTCAGTAATATTGCTTTTGCTTTCAAATTCATAAAAAGCGTTTTCTAGTATTTTATAATTGGCTTTGTCACTGGTTATCCCTGCTTTCACTATCATAAATGAGCTTATAATTATCACTAAAATTGCAAACTCCATAATGGTAGCTATTGCCAGAGAGTTAAATATCCTGTCAAATAAGGTGTTTTTGCTTCTCTGTCTGGCTCTCCCGTATACCATAAAAAGCAAGAAGTTTTTTACCTTCACGGAAAATATAATCAATATATGGGCGATTAAAGATATTCCTAAAACTGCTGAAAACATTATATTTCTATTCTTTCTGGCTTAAACCAGTTAAGATTATTTTTGTTTAATAAAATTTCTTTTATAAATTGTTCAATAAAAATATAAGCGTTGACGTATTTCAAAAATATATATCCTGGCAACGCAAGCAAAAGGTCGGGCCTTTTTTCTTTGTACGATCCAAAAACAGCAAGAACAGTTATAATGGCGACATATATTAAAAATACATAAAACGCCATATATAAATTTATCAGCGGAAGCAACAAAAGCAAACTTGAATAAACAAGCCCTTCAATATAAATTAATGAAAGTTCTAAAGCCATGCCCGGGCTGTTTGGAACCATTATGTGTTTTTTAATATTCTGCCATCCTCCGCCAAACCACCTTTTCATCTGATTTATATAGGCCTCAAGGGTGGGGGGGTCTTGTGTATAGCAGATTGATTTTCTGCTGTATTTTATTTTCAGGCCCATTTTATTGAAGCGGTATGTAAAATCCAAATCTTCTGTTATTGTGTCGTGGGAAAAATAAATTTTTTCTTTAAAAATTTTTGTCCTGAAAGCGCCTGCGGCTCCTGGTATAACAAAAACAAAACCAACAATTTCCTGGGCAACCTTATCTATGTTTTGGCTTATTGCGTAATCCAGGGCTCTTGATGCTGTTATCCAGTTGTGTCTTAAACTTTTAACATATCCGGCTACCGCAGCAACATTTTCGTTTTGCATTTCCTTTTCTATATTTCTAACAAAATTTTTATCAAGCAGAGTGTCTCCGTCAGTGGTTATATAAACATCTCCTGTAACAAAACTAAGTCCATATTCTTGCGCATAGCTTTTACTCCCGCTATTTTTTGGAGTCCTGACTACTTTGACTTTGTCTTTGAATTTTTCTAAAATTTCCGGAGTTTTGTCTGTGCTTGAATCATCCACAACAATTATTTCATCTGCCGGCCTTGTTTGATTGATGCACGACAAAAGGCACTTATCAATTGTAAGCTCTTCGTTGTAACATGGAATTAATATAGAAATTTTCATGGTTTTTTATTATAGCAAAAAAACTGCTATTTTGTCAAGTCCTATTAATGTCCTATTAAAATTTTTTATTTTTTTGATATTTTAATTATTTTACTTTACTTTAATTTTTATTTTTTTACCACGAGATGAGTTATCCACATCTTTACATATTGGAATTTGACTTCTATTTTGCTAAAATGAATGAACATACAATAAAAGGCAGTGTAATTGCCTGAGAGTTT
>CAYNHB010000029.1:0-8287 GCA_964397155.1 uncultured Candidatus Saccharibacteria bacterium | reverse complement strand
ACTCCTATTACCTTTTTTGGTTCTGCCTTGGGTTATATAAGCACCATACTCGCAAAGCTTCGCAATAGGACGAAAACTTTAACAGCAATAGTTTTTTGCTCTAAAAGTTTGCCTCCAAGGGCGGCCAGGAGAAAGTAAAACGCTGCAGAAAGCGCAGAGATCAGCAAAACGATCAGAACGTGCAACCATTTCATGATTTCACCTTATATTCACAAGTCAAAGATCGGATAAAGGGACTTCAAACGTTATCACCAGTGCTCCAATCAATGCAGGGTGCTTAAAAACAAAAATAAAAAAGCGCGTGGCTCCACAATTCCCACAGAATTCATCATAGGGAAAGCGTGAAATTCCGCATTTTGGGCAAGGATAATTAGTGGCTGGCTTCAATGGATCTCTCACTAATTTTCCTCCGCATTTTCTGCAAAACCTGTCGCAGGAAGAAGCAAAGTGGCATTCAAAATTTGGACAATGCATTACCTCCATCGCCGTTCTCCTTGTCAAAGGGCTACTGCAAAACACCACAATATCCTAACAAAAGATTACCATTTAATCAAAAAATCCGCAAGCACTTGCGGAGTAACTCCTCACCCGTCCGAAGTTCTTAAGAAAAAGCAATGTGGCAAATACGGTTTTTTGCCGTACGGCAAAAAACCGTATACTCTGAATTTCAGCATCCAAACAAATGGCTCAGCACTTTTAGTGCTGAGCCATTCATTATAAATCTTAAATTTTTTCTAGTATCCGCCCATCATGGGATTTGGCATAGAGTGATTATGCTTATCTTCTTTTTCTGGCAAATCAGCAACCAATGCTTCTGTGGTCAAAAGCATAGAAGCTGCTGAAACCGCATTTTCTAAAGCAGTTCTGGTTACCTTTGTTGGATCAACAACTCCTGCCTGTATTAAATCCTCATAACCCATAGTGGCTGCATTAAAACCAAAATTACCATCTGTCTCTTTTACTTTTTGGACAACAACAGCCCCATCAATTCCAGAGTTTTCAGCAATCTGCCTGATTGGCTCTTCAATTGCCCTTTTTAAAATATTCACCCCTGTTTTCTCATCTCCTTCTGCCTGCACATTATCTAAAACAGAAAGAGTTCTTAACAAGGCTACACCTCCGCCAGGCACAATTCCCTCTTCAACAGCAGCTCTTGTTGCATGCAAAGCATCTTCTAATTTGTGCTGGTGGCTTTTTTGCTCAACTTCTGTGGCTGCCCCAACTTTTATAACTCCCACCCCGCCAGACAATTTTGCCAAACGCTCTTGAAATTTTTCTTTGTCAAAATCAGAGGTTGATTCTTCAATTTCTTTTTTAATATGGCTGATTCTTTTTTCAATTTCTTGCGGATTGCCTTTTCCTTCAACGATAGTTGTATTTTCCTTGGTTGAAATTACTCTCCTTGCCTGCCCAAGATTTTCCAATTCAACATTCTCCAGTTTCATTCCTTTTTCTTCTGAAATTACTTCTCCTCCTGTAACAATGGCAATATCTTCCAGCATTTCTTTTTTTCTGTCGCCAAAACCAGGAGCTTTTACTGCCAAAGCAGTAAATATGCCTCTTAATTTGTTTACAATTAAGGTAGCCAAAGCATCTCCGTCAACATCATCTGCAATAATAACCATTTCTTTTTTGCCTGTTTTTATAAGCTTTTCAAGCAAAGGCAAAATTTCTTGTAAAGATGATATTTTTTTATCAGTAATTAAAATGTAAGGGTCTTCCAAAGACGACTCCATTTTTTCTGTGTTTGAAACCATGTAGCCAGAAATATATCCCCTATCAAACTGCAGGCCCTTTACAATCTCTTTTGACAATCCAAACGTTTTTGACTCTTCAACAGTAACAACCCCGTCTTTCCCAACCTCTTCCATAATTTCAGCTATCATGTCTCCTACTTCTTTATCTTGAGCTGAAATTGTTGCCACTTGAGACATTTCCTCTTTTGTGCTGATTGTCTTTGACATCTGCCTTAAAGCGCCAACCACTGCTTCTTTTGCTTTTATAATACCCTTTCTTAAGGCCAGAGGATTGGCTCCTGCTGCAACATTTTTTAGACCTTCTGTTGCTATTGCCTGGCATAATACCACAGCTGAAGTAGTGCCATCACCAGCAGTATCATTTGTTTTTGAAGCCACCTCTTTTATAACCTCAGCTCCAATATTCTCAACTGCATCTTCAAGCTCAATTTCTTTTGCAATAGTAACTCCGTCATTTGTAATGGTAGGAGAACTAAAACCAGAGCCCAAAACAACATTTCTGCCTTTTGGGCCTAATGTTACTTTCACAGCATTGGCAACTTTATCTAAGCCGTTTTTTAATGTTTTGCGAGCATCCTCGCTGAATTTAATTTGTTTTGCCATAGAACTGCTAAATTACTAATAAATTACGAATATACTAATATCGCGCAAATTCGTATATTAGTAGCTATTCGTAATTTGGTAGTTTATTTTACTCAATTATTGCTAAAATATCTGACTCTGTTGCAATCAAATATTCCTTATCTTCAACTTTTATTTCGTTTGGTCCGTATTTTGTAAACAAAACCTTGTCTCCCGGCCTTACTGACATAGGAACTATTTTTCCATCGTCTGTTTTTTTTCCGGGTCCCACTGCAATAACTTTTCCCTGCTCTGACCTTTCCTTTGAAGCTGTCTCAGGCAAAAAAATCCCGGACTTTGTTTTTTCCTCTTCTTTTATTGGTTCTATCAAAATGTGGTCTGATAGCGGTTTTATGTTCATGTTTTTTGGTAATTTAATTATTTAAGCGCTAATTTTTACTATAAAAACAGTTTAAGAAATTAAACCAAAAAAGTCAATAGCTGCAAAAAAAAGCAGGGCTTATCTTCACCCCGCAAAGCGTATTTCAAACTAATAAGATTTTAAGACATCTCTGTTGCTCTAGATGTCCAAAATCTTCTTACTATTTTACCTCCTCTACTCTTAACAAATCCCCATCCAGTTGTCCTATCAAGAAACACCTTTTCACTGCTTTTTTTGGTCTCCAGCGGGGAGCCATCGTTTAAATGCAGGCGAAAACATCTGGCACAGGCAAATATTACAGCCATTTTTGAAGCAGCGCCATCTGGAGCCTGTGCGGCCACAATCCCAATTGGGCCTATTGTTACCTTACCCGGACAACCCCTTGTAGCACAATTGTGTACTGGAATATCTATAGTTACAATTTTCCCCCCCATTCCAAGCTTTTCAAATTCTTCAGCAAACGTCTGTCCTGGAGTTTTTTCTATTCTCTTCTTGCCCATGATTGGCTCCTTTACAGGTAGTCAAAATGTCAAAGAAACAAAATCACAGCAACGCACTGCAACTTGAATATAGCTCAAGAGCAAGAAATTTACAAGCGCAAACACTTATGCCAGGTTAACCTAGGTTAACCTGAAGTTGAGGTATTTTACTTGAGGTATTTGCCGGTGTATGACTTTTTGTTCTTTGCTATTTCTTTTGGAGTTCCTTCAGCCACAATTCGGCCTCCCCCTTCTCCTCCTTCAGGCCCCAGGTCAATTATATAGTCAGTGGCAGAAACAAAATCAGTATTGTGTTCAATAACCAGCACAGTATTTCCCTTTTCAACCAAACTTCTTAAAACATTAATTAGTTTTTTTACATCATCAAAATGCAGGCCGGTTGTTGGCTCGTCTAAAATATATAATGTTTTTCCCGTTGCCTTGCGCGATAATTCTGTTGCCAGTTTTATTCTTTGGGCTTCCCCTCCTGACAATGAAGTGGCTGACTGCCCAAGCTCAACATAAGAAAGCCCCACTTCTTTTAAAGTTTTTAGTTTTTCAAAAAGCCCTGGGATGTTTTTGAAAAATTCCATTGCTTCTTCAACTGTCATATCTAAAACATCTGAAATGTTTTTGTCTTTATAAGTTATTTCTAAAACCTCTTTATTATATCTTTTTCCGTGGCATTCCTCGCATTCAACATAAATATCCGGTAAAAAATACATTTCAACTTTTTTATGCCCCTGGCCTTCGCACGCTTCGCACCTCCCGCCCTTTACATTAAAACTAAAACGCCCGGCAGAATAACCCCTGACTCTTGCCTCTTTTGTTTTTGTAAAAATGTCTCTTATATATGAAAAAGCTCCTGTATAAGTTGCAGGGTTTGACCTTGGAGTCCTGCCTATGGGCGATTGGTCAACCAAAACAACCTTGTTTAAATTTTCTACGCCCAAAATTTCTTTATGCTCCCCGGGCTCTTCTTTCGCCCTGTAAAACTTCCTTAAAAGGGCTGTGGCTAAAATATCATTTACCAAAGATGATTTCCCAGAACCGGAAACTCCGGTAACGCAAACAAATTTTCCTAAAGGAATTTTAACATCAATGTTTTTTAAGTTATGCTCTTTTGCCCCTTTAATTTCTAAAAATTTAAATTGCTTCGTCGCTTCGCTTCTCGCAACCCCAATCTTCATTTTTCCAGATAAATATTTGCCTGTTAGCGTATCAGATTTCAGCAACTCTTTAACAGTGCCCTCAAAAACAACCTTACCCCCATGCTTTCCAGCTCCAGGTCCTATGTCAACAATCCAATCAGCTGCTTTCATTGTTTGGGGGTCGTGCTCAACAACAATAACTGTGTTTCCTAAGTCCCTTAATTTTTTTAAAGTGTCAATAAGCCTGTGTTGGTCTCTTGCGTGCAAACCAATTGACGGCTCATCTAAAATATACAAAACGCCAGACAGTTTTGACCCAATTTGAGTTGCCAGGCGGATTCTCTGCTCTTCTCCGCCAGCCAAAGTGCCTGCTTTTCTTGACAACGTTAAATAAGAAAGCCCCACATCGTTCAGAAATTGCAGGCGGTCACTTATTTCTTTTATAATGCCAGAGCTTACTTTCAGCTCTTGCTGGCTTAATCTTTTAGACAGGTCTTCAAAGAATTTCTTCAGTTTTTCAACAGGCATTTCTGAAACCTTGTCAATTGGCTCATTTGCAACAGTTACTGCCAACACTTCGGGCTTTAATCTTTTCCCCTGGCACTTAGGGCAAATTTTTATCACCATGTATTGCTCTATTTCCTGGCGCGTCCAGTCAGAATCGGTTTCACGATACCTTCTTTCTAAATTAGGAATCACGCCCTCTATCTCCTTGTCTCCGTATAAAATAACATCTATGATTTTTTTAGGCAGATTTCCAACTTCCTCATCTAAAGAAAAATTATGCTTTTTTGCCAATTCCAAAAGCTTTGAATAATAATACCCTTGCCTGCCTACTTTATGGGAAGCTCTGCTCCACGGCCAAATAGCGCCCTCTGAAACTGTAAGGCGTTTGTTTGGAATAACTAATTCCGGGTCAACTTCCAGCTTTTCGCCCAAGCCAGTACATTCAGAACAGGCTCCGTAGGGGTTATTAAACGAAAATAATCTTGGTTCTAATTCTGGCAAAGATACGCCGCATTCCTCGCAGGCAAAATGCTCACTAAATATTAAATCATCTTTTTTTTCGGCTATAATAACAATGCCTTTGCCTAATTTTAGCGCGGTCTCCAAAGAATCAACCAAGCGAGACCTTTCTAAATTTTTGTTTATGACCAAACGGTCAACAACAACTTCAATGTCATGCTTCTTTTGTTTGTCTATGGCTTTTTCTATGGCTTCTTCAATAAGATAAATCACACCATCAACGCGAACCCTGACAAACCCCGCTCTTTGTATTTCTTCTAAAACAGCTTTATGCTCTCCTTTTTTCGAGCGCACCACAGGCCCCAAAATCATTATTTCTTTGTTTTTACCAAGTTTTATTATTTGCTCTACAATCTGGTCAACGGTTTGGCGTGAAATCGGCTTTTTACAATTCGGGCAATGAGGTTTTCCTATTCTTGCATACAAAAGACGCAGATAATCGTATATTTCTGTAATAGTTCCCACTGTGGAGCGCGGATTATGCATTGCCTTTCTCTGGTCAATGGAAATTGCAGGAGAAATTCCTTCAATTTTATCCACGTCTGGCTTGTCCATAATGCCCAAAAACTGCCTTGCGTAAGCAGACAAGCTTTCAACATATCTTCTTTGGCCTTCAGCATACAAAGTGTCAAAAGCCAAAGATGATTTTCCAGAACCCGACAAGCCAGTTATCACAACCAATTTATTTTTTGGAATATCCAAACTGATATTCTTTAAGTTGTGGACTCTAGCGCCTTTTATTTTTATAAAATCTTGTTTCATTCAGAATATAAGTGATTTATTATACAAAAAAAATCAGCCCTGTGCAAGAGCTGACATTGCAGCTGCCCGAAAAAGCAACTATTGTGCAGGAGCTGGCTCAACACCCAAATGTTCGCAGACAAAGTCCACAAGATTCTCTACGCTTTTCAATTCTCTGTCAAGACAATCCACAACGAGAGCGTCTACAAGATCAACATCAAATGCATCCTCAAGCTCCATAGCTAGCTCACAAACATCTGTAAAATCAAGTCCCAAATCTTCCCTTAAAAGCGTCTGGGAAGTTACTTTGGGTAAACCATGGTCTTTGAACCAGTCAACAATAACTCGAATGACTCGTTTTTCAACATCTGCCTTATCCATGTCTATCTCCTTGCTCTAAGAGCGAAAAGAGTGGTTTTGCCTGCAATAAAAAAAGAACAACACAATTATATGATACTGTTCTTTTCGACTTTGTCAACTTAAAAAACTACACTGCAAATAATTCCTTTAACTCTTTAATCTCCGTCTCTAATTTTTCTATTCTTCTTTTGTGGTTTTCAAGTATTAACTTTTCAATCCTATCAAAGCGCTTATTAACATCGTTAAAACGGGCATTCATATCTGCCCTTGTCGCCATTTTACCGGACACTTCATTAAATCCTTTCTGCACCATTACTGCCAAATCATCAATTGTGATATTTTTTTTCTTCATATGCCTACATTACATTATCATTTTAATCCTATTCAGAGACCTTGTCAAACAAAAACTCTAAAAGCAAACCGGCTGATATTTGGACTTCTTTGTCGCTCTGGCTATTTGTAAACGCCTGCCACTGGTCAAATATCTTTTGGTCATTTATATCTCTTACCGCATTCTCAAGCTTTAACCGGTCTTCAAAACTAACCTCTCCCTCGCCAAGCAAAACTTTTTCAACAAAAAGTTTTGCAAAATAAACCGCTTTTTCGTTTGTTTTCTGATTTTCGAGCTGATTTCGCGCCTGAATTGACTCCAACCGGGATAAAGAATACATTACAGCAAGATATATGTTGCCTGCCACCAAAAACGTAAAAATAATTATTAAAAATAATCTTGTTTTATTCATAACTTCTTAATTTTTAATTTTAAATAATAAATTTAAAAACAATTAAAAAAACTCTAATTTAAAAACTACTTTGTCGAATTTACTATCTTTGAAAAAATCATAGTTAGTTCATTTGCTTCTTTCCATAGTTTTTTACAATCTTCTTTCCTATCTGGGTTAGCTCTTGCTATCATCCTTAGCCAATGTTTAGTTTCACTCGCCTCCTTCTTACAAATAAATATTTTATTCCTAAAATCCTTTTTAGAACTTGCATTATTTGCTTCACAATAATTTGCGCCAATGCTTGTAGATGAACGAACAACTTGAGAGATTAACGGTTTATTAATAGAATCCTGTTTAACGATTTTTAAGAAATCAATTACGGCTTCTCCAAATCTTGCTGTTCTATCTTCCAAATCGTAATGCATTTTTTGTTTTAAAATTTAAAATTTATTATTGTTTTTGAATTTGAAATTTTGAATTTAAAATTAGACTGTTGTTTTCCTCTTTTTCATAAAAATAATAAGCAGTGATATCAATATTGCCAAGAGGAGAATTATAATTATTCCCATCATTATTCTTTCTACAGTAAAAATTCTAAGCCAAAAGCTTTTTGGCCTTAGCTCTACATTCATATGCACTCCACTGCCTTCTGAAACTTCAAAAACATCGCTCTCAAAGGCAAGGTAATCTTTTGCTGAAACCGTAATATAATAACTGCCTTCTGGCACTAAAAATGAATATTTTCCTGTGTTGTCTGTAATTTGAGGGTTTTCTTGCTGATAATTTTTAGCTGGCCATAGCTCATATTGCTTAGTTTCTGGATTTAGCCAGTATATTGAAACTTTAGCATTTTGAACGCGAATTTCTTTTTCGCCCATTGTTTTTTCATAAACATAGCCCTCTGGGTCAACCACAAGAACCATTGATAAACTTTCTGCGGCTTCTTTTTGGTCTTTGTATTCTATAACTGTTTTGATTTCATATTTGCCGCCCACTGCTGGTGAACTAATCGCAGCAGTATAGATGCCATCTCCATCTAAATCTT
>CAYNHB010000028.1:0-8607 GCA_964397155.1 uncultured Candidatus Saccharibacteria bacterium | reverse complement strand
TATATATTCCTATTATTATAGGGTTGTTTGGGTGGGTTATTGGGTTTGCGTTATCTAAAATAATTAATTATTTTAGATTGCGTCTAAATCAAAAAAATGATTTAGGCTAAAGCTGTTGGTGAGGTTTTTCCAGTTCTCAACTGAAAGTGTTTCGGCGCGTTGGGCTGGGTCAATGCTGTTTTTTTTCAGCCATTCTTGGGCTGTTTTTTTATCAATTTTTAGATTTTTGGCTAAGTTTCCCGCAATTTGTTTTCTTGGATGAGAAAATCCTGCCTTGACAACGCGGAAAAATAAGTCAGGAGACGTCCGACTTCCTGCTTCGCGAGAAGTCGGACGTCGTGGGGTGATTTTTATTATGGCTGAGTCAATTTTTGGAGCTGGCAGAAAACAATTTTTTGAAACATAAGAGATAATTTTTGGTTCTGCGTAAAACTGCACAGACACTGCCAGCAAACTCATATCAGGCGGCTTTGAGCAGATTCTCTGAGCTACTTCTTTTTGGATCATTAAAATCATTTCTGATGGAGGGTTAGCAGATTCTAAAAATTTTCTAATTAAAGGCGAAGTCAAATAATATGGAATGTTGGCAACGACTTTGTAATTTTTAATTTTGTAATTTTTAATTTTTAAAATGTCGCCGTTAATAATTTTTATGTTTTTATAATCTGATAAAGTTTTTTTGAGCACTTCAACCATATTTTTGTCTTTTTCAACAGCAATAATTTTGCCAGCCTTCAGGGATAGTTCTTTTGTAAGAGCGCCAATTCCGGGTCCCACCTCTAAAACAACATCTGTTGGTTTTAAATCAGCTGAATCAATAATTTTTTCTAAAATATTTTTATCAATTAAAAAATTCTGGCCTAAAATCTTATTTGGCTTTACGCCTTGTTTTACCATCAATTCTTTAATTATCTTTGGAGAAGTTAAATCCATATTTTGCTATTTTATTATAGTACTATAGCACAGCAGGCGTTGGGGATAAAACCCTTGACCTGGTTTGTTTGCAGTGCTAAAATTAAGCCAAGTTTATAAAACTACACCTAATGGATTTGCCCAAAATTAGGCAGATAAATTTATCTAAATACATCAGGAATACTGCAAAAAAGATGAGAAAGAAAAAATCAAAGGGATTGTTAAAAAATCCCGTTTTTTACTTTACGCTTGTAGCCTTCTTGTTGTTTCAGATGACGTATTCTGCGTCTGACAGTTTGGCTAATGTTGACGGACTAGATAACAGCCGGGTAATATTTTTTAACTCTTTTTTTGATAGCAATAAAACTTTAAATGAAGACGACTTATTCTCAAGCCAGTTGGGGCAAGTAGCTTCCGAAAGCCCTGATTTTAAAATAATTCAAAACAACACTTTATCAGCAGTATCAGTTCCAAGTCTTGTTACGGGAAAAGTTTTAGGAGATGTTTTAGGAAGCAGCACCAGCTTGCAAAACAAAAAACAAATAACAGACTATGTTGTGCAGCCGGGTGATACTTTTGGCGGTATTGCGGAGTCATTCGAGATATCTGTTAAAACCATTCTTCAGGCAAACCAGCTTACATCTTCCTCTGTGCTAAAGGTGGGGGAAACTTTGGCGATTTTGCCTGTTGATGGATTGGTGCATATTATAGAACCTGGAGATACGGTTTCTGGGATTGCTCAGGATTATAAGGCAGAACAAGAAGAAATAATTTCATTTAATAATTTAGTAAATAAAGGCGACATTTATATCGGAGACGTTTTAATTGTTCCGGGTGGGACAACGCCAAGCAAGGCAGTGGCTTCAGCAAAACAAATTCCGCTGGCTGAAAACTATTTTATATTCCCGACAGAGGGTACCATTTCTCAGGGACTTCATTATTATAATGCTATTGATGTTGCCAATAAATGCGGAACTCCGATTTATGCTACTGCTGCCGGTATTGTGCAGAGGGCTTACGGAAGTGGCGCATGGAATTACGGCATGGGTAATTACATTACAATCTTACATAACAACGGCACGGTTACATACTACGGCCACCTAATGACTTTATTTGTAAAGCCGGGAGACAAGGTTGGTGTGGGCCAGAATATTGCTCTGATGGGTGGACAGCCAGGTATGGCCGGGGCTGGTAAATCCACCGGTTGCCATTTGCATTTTCAGGTTGTTGGTGCAAAAAACCCATTATCAGCTTATGCATTAGGAGCAAAAATAAGCTATAAATAAATTTGTAAGTAAAAAAAACAGAGCTAATCTCTGTTTTTTGTTTACTTGTTGCAATTAATGCACAACTTTGCTTCAGGAATTGCTTCCAGTCGGTTTTGTTCTATTTCTTTTCCGCACTTTTCGCATTTGCCGTATTTGCCCGACTCAGAGGGTACCCCGATTTTTTCTAAAGCCAAATTAATATCTCTCAGTTTTAGCTCCAAGCTGTGCTCTACAGGTAAAAGATTACCGTATTCTTGAACTTCGTCTGCTTCTTCTTCCATGCTTCCATTTTCTCTGTTTGGGTATTTTGTTTCCCAGTCCCCTTTTGGGCTGTCATCTTTTTTAGCAAAAGTTTCCAGCTCTTTAGTTATTGACTGCTTTTGATCTTCTAACTTTTTCTTTAACTCCTCAATTAATTTTGCATCCATTTTCATAAGTTTTTAATTTTAAATTATTTTTTATCTTCAGACCAATTTTCTACGTTTTGTAAAAATTTTTTTCTTTGCTCTTCTTCTGTTGCAGCTGTTTTGGCTAATTTTTCTTTAAAGTTTTCAGGTGCCTGCCTTAAAAATTCTTTTTTCTTTGGAATAGTTACGCCCCGCCATTGTTCTCTTTGCACGGTTTCCTTTTCTCCTGCCCTTGTTTTTTGAAGCTGTTCTCTTTGTGTTTTTTGCTCTGTGGCCTCTCCTCTTCTTCTTTCTTCCACTCTGGATATAACGCCAGAATATATGTCTCTTAATGATTTGTCAGCTCCCAAAACTTTGCCTTGCAGGTTGTTTTTTTCAGTAACCAATTGGATTAAAAACTTATCTGTTTCTTGTATTTTTTTGTCTATATCTTGAATTTGTTTTTCTAAAGACCATCTCCTTTTTTCGTTTTTCTGTATTTCTTTTTCAATATCCCATCTCCTTTGCTCAAGAGATTTTTTTTGAGAAGGTATGTTGCTTTCTGCAGATTCTTTTACAAGAATACTTTCTTCTCCCTCAAGTTTTTTTTGTTTTTCTGATATTGGGTTTAGCTTATCTTGCAAACCTCTTTTTTGGATCATCAGTTTGTTTTTATCTAACTTTAATGAGGGTTCTTTTTGTTTTTCAATTGTGTCAATTTGGTTTTCAAAATTCAAACGTTGAGATTCAAGCAAAAATATTTGTTGGCGCTCTTGTTCTGTAGCATAATTTTTAAGGTTTTTTTCAGCCAAGCGTTCTTCTGTTTGGTTTTTTTGTAAAACTTCCCTTATGCTATCCTTTTCTTCTTTTATTTGAGATTTTTTTACAGGAGGGGTCGGTGGCATTGGGGGAGTTAAATCAGAGGGTGCTGTTTTTGCTTGCGGGATTTGTGGATGGGGAATTTCTTGACCTTGTTTTTCTTGAAGCTCTTGCAGTTGCTCTTCTAATGTTTTTATTTTTGCTATTTTGTCTCTTTCTTTTAAAGCATCTTTTTCCCTCAGGACCCTTAAGTCCTTTTTCATTGTCCTAATTTCAGCTCTTTTCAAAAAATCCCTTGCTTGTTGTTCTTCTACTTGCGTAGTCATTTATTTTATTTTTTGGGTTTAAAACCGGCGTCTATGGCAGATAAGTTTATTCTGCCCATGCTGTCAATTTCAGTAACTTTTACAGGAATTTTATCTCCTTCTTTTACAACGTCTGTAACTTTTTCAATTCTTTTTGGCACAAATTTTGAAATATGCACCATTCCTGATTGCCCTGGCAATATATCAACAAAAGCTCCAAAATCCATAATTTTTCTTACGGTTCCTGTGTAGATTTCTCCAACTTGCACTTCTTTTACCATTGATTTAATCCAGTTTGCTGCTTTGTCAACATTTTCCTGGCTCTCTCCTGTGACAGAAACAAAACCTGTGTCTTCAATGTCAATTGCCACGCCCCCGCATTCGTCAATTATCTTGTTTATAATGCTTCCTTTAGGGCCCACAACTTCACCAATTTTTGAAGGGTTGATCATAAACGAAACTATTTTTGGGGCATAGGGCGATAAGGTTTTTCTGGGCTCAGGTATCTCCTTCTTTATTATATCAAGTATTTTTAATCTTGCATCTTTTGCTTTTTCCATGGCTTCTTCCATAATTTTTTCATCAATGCCATCAATTTTAACATCCATTTGTATAGCTGTAATCCCGTTTTTTGTGCCAGCCACTTTAAAATCCATGTCGCCGTAATGGTCTTCGGGACCCTGAATGTCAGTTAAAACCTTATATTTACCAGATTCCTCGTCTTTTGCCAGACCAATTGAAATTCCAGCTACAGGTTCTTTTATTGGCACGCCAGCATCCATTAAGGCAATTGTGGCAGCGCAAGTCGATGCCATTGAAGTAGATCCATTAGAAGAAACAACCTCAGAAACAATTCTTATTGTGTAAGGGAATTTTTCTGCATCTGGTATCATGGGCCTTAATGCTTTTTCAGCCAAATTTCCGTGGCCAATTTCTCTTCTTCTCGGACCTCTCATTGGAGCTGTTTCTCCAGATGAAAATGGAGGAAAATTATAATGGTGCAAAAATCTTTTTTTAGCAACAATTTCCATTCCTTCAAGTATTTGAGTGTCTCCAGGCCCGCCCAAAGTCAAAATAGCCAAAACCCTTGTCAGTCCTCTGTGAAACACTCCAGAGCCGTGGGTTCTCGGCAAAACCCCAACCTCGCAAGCCAAATTCCTTATTTCATTTGGCCTTCTGCCATCAGGCCTTTTATCTTTTTCTAAAATGTTTTTAATAATTATGCGTTCAATTTCTTTTTCAAAAAAAGCCAGCACTTGCTTTTCTTTGCCTTCATTTGGATATTTTTCTTTTAAATACTCTGTTAATTCTTGTTTCAAATCTTCTGTAGCTCCTAAGTTTTTTTCACCAGCTGGCGCTTCATTTATGGCTTTTTCTAATTTATCACCCAGCCATTCTTTAATTTCGTTTTCAATATCCAGCTCAACAGCAGGCGAGGGGACAAATTTTTCTTTGCCAATTTTCTTTGCAGATTTTTCTATAAAATCAATAATTTTTTTAATTTCTGGTTCAGCTTTTTTTGTTGCCTCTAAAACATCTTTTTCTTGGACTTCATTGGCTCCCATTTCAATCATATTAACTAAAACATTATTATTTTTTTGGATTGCGGACAAAGTTAGTTCCATATTAGATTCTTGCCTTTGCTGGTATGTAGGATTAAAAATCCAGTCGCCATTTACTTTGCTTATTCTTACGGCTCCAATGGGACCTGCCCATGGAATATTAGAAACTGATAAAGCAAAAGATGCTCCAATCATTCCTAAAATATCAGGGTCGTTTTCTCCATCCCAAGATAAACAAGTCACGATTACCTGCACCTCTTTTCTAAAATCTTGAGGAAACAAGGGCCTTATCGCCCTGTCAATCATTCTGGCAGTTAAAATTGCTTCGTCAGTAGGCCTGCCTTCTCTTCTTATAAACCTTGAGCCGTAAATCTTTCCTGCAGCATAAAACTTTTCCTCGTATTCAACTGTCAAAGGAAAAAAATCAATGCCCTCTCTTTCAAGCGGGGACATAACTGCAGTTACCAAAACCTCTGTTTCACCACATTGCACAAGGCAAGAACCAGAGGCCTGTTCAGCCCAGTTAGTTGTTTTGATAGTTATTGGGTTTTTGCCAATATCTATCTTAAAAGTATCTTTTGTCATTTATTTTGGCGACGCCAGTTACCAATCGCACGCTAATCTACGAATACGAAATTTTGTTCGTAGAATTAGTAAATTAGAGTGTCATTCGTATATTGGAATCGCTTTAAATTATTTAATTTTTAACGCTTTTCGCCCGCCTCGACTCGCGTTCGCTCGTCGACGCGAGGCGGGTATAGCCGCACCTTTCCTCTCCGCAGATTTTACTTTTTCAATAAAAATTTTGCTGTTATTTTGTTTTGAATCCGATTTCGGTTTTAGATTTTTGTGTTTTTTCGTCTAGCATAAGAAGGTTTAAGGTTGTAAAAATCTTTTTTATTTGCTGGCTGTGCTTGCCATATTTTTTCTCAAGTTCCATAATTTTTCTTTGTAGAGCGTCATTCGTTGATAAAAGTTCGCGTATTTTAATAAAAGTTCTAATAATTTGAATATTCACGGCAATTGCCCTGTCGCTGTTTAAAACGCCTGAAAGCATTGCCACTCCTCCTTCAGTAAAAGCTAAAGGCAGTTTTCTGGTTCCTCCCCAACTTGATGTTTCAATTTGCAATATCAAGTTTTTGAATTCTATTTTATTTAAGCGGAACATAAAATCTTCCGGGAATCTTTTTATGTTTCTTTTCACTGCCAAATTTAAGTTTCCTGTCGTAACTCCGTAAAGCTCAGCCAAATCTTTGTCCATCATAACTTTCTTGTTGCGAACAATGTAAATTTTGCTGACGATCCTTTCGCTTGGGATAATGATGGAATTTTCCATTGAAATTATTTTTTTAATAGGAATTTGGGCAGACCTTCATCCATATCAATAAATTCATCAGCAATTTCTTTTAATTTTGACGAGGTTGTTCTGCCAAATGCCATAACTTCCACGCGTTTGCCCTGGTTTTTTAAATATTCCACCAAAGCAATAAAATCGCCATCTCCAGACACCAAGACAATTACATCAAGCCCTGGTGAGGTTCTGATGGCGTCAATTACAATGCCAACATCCCAGTCAGCTTTTTTGGCTCCCCCGTAAAATTCCTGTAAATCCCTTACTCTTGTTTCAATTCCAATTTTACTTAATGCCTCAAAAAAAGGCGCTTGTTCTCTTGTTTTTGTTTTGACAACATATCCAAAAGCCCTTATAAACTTTCTTCCAGCTACTGCTTGTTTTAAAACTTCCTGAAAATTAACTTTAGCGTGGTAAAGGTGTTTTGCTGAATGATAAAGATTTTGGACATCAATCAGCACTTCTACTCTTTGTTCTTTTGGTTTTGGAATTGGCATTTACTTTTTGAGTCCTATTTTTTTGACGATGCCTAAATATTTTTTCTCAGAAGTTTTTTTAAGATAAGCTAAAAGTTTTTTTCTTTTCACAACCATTTTTATAAGTCCTCTTCTTGAGTGTAAATCTTTTGGGTGCTTTTTTAAGTGTGAAGCCAAGCTGTCTATTTCTTTTGAAAGCAAAGCAATCTGCACCTCTGAAGATCCAGTATCTTTTTCACTTGTTGCTGCGTCTTTAATAATTTTCGCTTTTTGTTTTGTCTTAAGCGCCATAGTTTATATTTTAATAATTATAGAAGTAATTATATGCTATTTTTAGTAATTTGTAAAGTATTTGTACCCCCACTGAGAATCGAACTCAGATAGGCTGCTTAAGAGGCAGCTACTTTACCATTAAGTTATGGGGGCATTTTATTAACAGCTTAAGTTTGGATTAAACCAGCTTCCCATGTTAAACCCTAGTGCAGATAAAAGCGTGTTTATAATCAACCATGAACAAAAAACTAAGACCAATCCAATTATCGCAGACCAAAGAACCTTTTTTCCATTTGTTGCCAGGGTTGGATTTCCAGCTGACATCATAAGCATTACTGCCCCTATGACAACTGCTAAAATTGCCAATGGTGAGGCGATTTTTGTTACAATAAAGTCATATATATTGGCAAGCATTACAAAAAAACATCCAATAGTACAAGCAGGTTCTCCTTCGTTTCCGCAAGGAACGAGCCCTGCAGCATTCACAAAAACAGGGCTTATTAATAAAAAGAATAAAACTAGTGTACTAAAAAATATTAAAAAAGTTTTCTTCATATTCTATTATTTATATTTTTTATATCATAACACAAAAACTAAAATAACTAAAGGGCGTTTGATTTTGCTGGAATTTGTGGTAAAATTTACAAATAATTGCCCCCGTGGTGAAATGGATATCATGCGACGCTTCGAACGTTGAGTTCCGGGTTCGAGTCCTGGCGAGGGCGCACTCTTTATGTTTTCCTTTTTTTGATGTATATATTAAATAAAACAACATGAAAAAAATATTTTTAGTCATATTGTCGTTATTAATTATGTTGCCTTTATTTGCATCGGCTGACGGGATAGTTTCTTGCGGTAACACGGGTCAAGAGCCTTGCAAATTAAGTGACTTCATAACTATCTTTACAAATATCAATACAATAATAAAAGACAAAATAGCTCCTGGGTTGGCTATTATTTTCCTTATTATCGGAGGCCTTCAAATTCTTTTCTCGGCCGGAAACCCGGAAATGTTCGGCACCGGTAAAAAGATTTTAATTACCACAATTATCGGATTGATATTGGTTTATGGCGCTTTGGCGATAATAAACTGGGTTTTATCGGCTATCGGCGCACACATTTAAGAATTTCTTGCGCCCCGCTAGCTTAATTGGCGAAGCAGGTCCCTCTTAAGGACAAGATTACAGGTTCGAGTCCTGTCCGGGGCACCAATACAATTGACAATTACAATTCTTTAAGATATAATCAAAAATAC
>CAYNHB010000027.1:0-8973 GCA_964397155.1 uncultured Candidatus Saccharibacteria bacterium | reverse complement strand
CGCAAACCGGAATAAACCCTCCTTTGATTCTGGGTATAAGCCGCTGGGAAACTATGCCCAAAAGGGAGCTGGAAAGCTGAAATCTTATCTGCCCCTGCTGTTCTGCAGGAAAAACATCCACTATTCTGTGTATTGTTTGGGCAGCTGAATTTGTGTGCAAAGTGGCAAAGACCAAATGCCCTGTTTCAGCAGCTGTAATTGTTGTGGAAATGGTTTCTAAATCCCTCATTTCTCCCACCAAAAGAACATCTGGGTTTTGGCGCAAGCTGGACCTTAAGGCATTAGAAAAGTTCAATGTATCTATGCCAACCTCTCTTTGGTCAATAATTGCCCTGTCTATGGGGTAAGTGTATTCAATGGGGTCTTCTATTGTAATTATATGGACAGCTCTTGTATGATTTATTTCGTCAATCATTGCTGCCATAGTTGTTGACTTTCCCTGGCTGGTGGCCCCTGTTACCAAAACCAAACCCTGCTGTTTTGAAGTAAAATCGTGCAGAATGGGAGGCAGATTCAACTCTTCAATTGTCCTTATTTTAGAGGGCACAAAACGCAAAGCAATACTTATGCTCCCCCTTTGAAAATAAATGTTTGCCCTAAACCTGCCCCTGTCTTCGTGCTGATAAGAAAAATCAATTTCTTTTTTTTCTAAAAGCTCTTTTTGCTGGTCTTCTGATGTTATAGCATAAGCTATTCCCTCTGCGTCCTTTGGCTTTATTGGATTTTCTTTTCCTAGAGGAACAAGCTGACCGGTAACTCTTATGGTCGGCGGGTGCCCAACAGAAATATCAAGGTCTGATGCCTCCTGCTCAATTGTTGTATTTAAAAGTTTTTTTATGTAAGGCAAATATTCCATAATTTTAATTTTTAATTTTTTTATTTATGTTGAGGCAGAACTTACGATTTCTTCAATGCTTGTTTCTCCATTCAAAACCTTTATTATGCCCTCCTGTTCCATTGTCAGCATTCCTTGCTTTTGCGCAACTTTTAAAATTAAACTTTCTAAAGGATTTTTTTGTATTAAATCAGCCAATTCATCTGACATAGACAAGACCTCAAAAAGCCCCGTTCTGCCTGAATAGCCGGTAAAATTGCATTTGTCGCAGCCCTTTCCTTTGTGTATAAACAATGGCTCTGGAATTTTTAATTCACCTTTTACAGAAGCTGGTATGTTTTTAATGTTTGACGCTATATAATTTTTAATTCTTTCTGACGGCCTTGTTTTTATTTTGCAGTAGGGGCATAGCGTCCTGATAAGTTTTTGGGAAATAACAATTCTTAAGGTAGAAGGAATTAAAAATTGTCTTACCCCCATGTCCATCAAGCGCGGTATTACTCCAATAGATGAATTGGTGTGCAAAGTTGATAAAACAATATGTCCTGTAAGGGCTGCGTTTATTACCAAACTTGCTGTTTCCTCGTCTCTGATTTCACCAACCATAATGATGTTTGGGTCTTGCCTTAAAATCTGGCGCAGTCCTGTTGCAAAATCATATCCGATTTCCGGCTTTACCTGCGACTGGTTTACCCCTGGGATAGAATATTCAATAGGGTCTTCAATAGTAACAATGTTAACTGAATCATCGTTCAGCATGCGCAAAATAGCATACTGGGTTGTTGTTTTTCCAGATCCAGTGGGGCCTGTAGACAAAATTAATCCATAGGGCTTTCTAACCGCCTCTTTTACAATCTCCAAATTTCTCCCTGCCAAACCCAATTCTTCAAATGGTTTTATTCCTGTGGACGGATCCAAGACCCTTATTTCAACTTTTTCTCCATAAAGTGTTGGGAATGTTGAGACCCTAAAATCAATATCTGAATTATTAATTCTTGCAGAAAATCTTCCGTCTTGTGGCACCCTGTTTTCATCTATCTTTAACCCAGAAAGAATTTTTATTCTGGCAATTATAGAAAGGTGCACCTTCAGGGGTAAAAACAAGCTCGAGTGTAAAATTCCGTTTAATCTGAAACGAATAGTAAGTTTGTCTTTGCCGGGCTCAATGTGTATATCAGAAGCATCACCTTCAATAGCATGTCGCAATATAACCAGCACCATCTTTATAATAGGCGCCTCCTCTTCCACAACTACTCCCTTAGATTTTTTGACTATAGTATTTAACATTTCTCCCCTTTCCCTGTCCAAATCTTCTAGCGCCCTTTCTGTTTCTAAAGATATGCTTTTTCTCTGTTTTAAAATTTCTTTTAAACTGCTTTCTGTTATTAAATAAACTTTGTACCTGAACTTTTCTTGGTTTGCTAAAAACCTCAAGGCATTTTGGGCAGCAATATTTTCAGGGTAAACCATGCCTACTTCAACAAGATCCTCAAACTTAGCAAAGGGCGCCATCTTATAATTTACAGATGCCTCTTCTGGCATTAACTCTAAAATATCAGCAGACACTTGTTCTGGCTTTATTCTTCTAAAAGGAATTCCCAAAACCTTGCCCTTTACTTCAAACAATGAATCTTCTGGCACTAACTTCTTTTCTAAAATAATCTCCTCCTCGGTTTTGCCGGTTTTGTTTTGCTCTTTTTCAACCTCTTTTGCAATTTCTTTTGATATCAGCCCTTGTGATAATAATTCATTTAATAACTTCATAGCTTTTACTTCGTAAAAGAATTTCGAAATCCGGATACCGAAATCCGAAACAAAATTTAAATTCTACTTTTTAAACCTTTTTATTCCTTCTTTTCATCATCCACACCCATTTTTTTCATCAATCTATCTATATTTTTTTCTCTCGCCTTTTCCGTTTCTTCTTGTCGCTTATTCTCTGCCTGTATTTTTACTTCCCGTTCTCTTTCTTTCTCTTTTAATCTTTCCTCTCTCGTCATCCTCTTAAGTTTTTCTAATCTCTCTTTTTCACCAGTCTCGCTCTTTATTCTTAATTGTTCATTTTTCTTTTTTACCTCTTCAAGCAATCCCTTAGCATTATCACTTAACTCTTCCTCCGCTGACTCCTCGTGTTTTTTTGCACTTTGTTTCGCTTTCTTTTCTTCTCGCTCTCTTAATATTTGCTCAGCAAAAGACCAATCTGTTTTTGATTTTTCGTCTACTTGTTCTGGCTGTGGCTCATTTTCAAAATTTGGATTTTCTACTGACACAATTTTATTTAATGATTTTTTGTTCTGTTTTTCTAATTATAGCACCTATTTAAAGCCGATTTCATTTTTATTTTCATCTACCAGCAAAAGCTGGACAATCTCAAAAATCTTTTTTATTTTTGCATCATGCCTGCCATATTTTTTCTCTAATTCCATTATTTTTCTTTGCAAAATTTCATTTGTCGCCATAAGCTCACGAATTTTCACAAAAGTTCGAATAATTTGAATATTCACAGCAACAGCCATTTTGCTATTTAAAACGCTGGACAGCATTGCAACTCCTTGTTCGGTAAAAGCGCGTGGCATATACCTTGTTCCGC
This sequence comes from uncultured Candidatus Saccharibacteria bacterium, assembly GCA_964397155.1. Taxonomy (GTDB): domain Bacteria; phylum Patescibacteriota; class Minisyncoccia; order Minisyncoccales; family Staskawiczbacteraceae; genus XYD1-FULL-39-28. The sequence continues at coordinate 5,548 of CAYNHB010000027.1, read as the reverse complement.
CCCAACTTGAGGTTGAAATTTGCAACCTCAAGTTTTCAAACTCATTTTTTGTTAACTGAAACATAAAGTCCTCAGGAAATCTCTCTATGTTTCTTTTCACCGACGCATTTAAATCTTTTGTTTTAACACCATAAAGCGCCGCTAAATCTTTATCGAGCATTACTTTTCTGCTCCGAATAACATAAATCTTATTAACAATTCTTTCACTTGGAACAATGATTGATTTTTCTTGCATATTTTTTGATTTAGGATTTCGTGCTTCGAATTTTCGTTAGTATGGTGTGAATGGATTTTCTCTGCCTATTTCTACCTGTTTTAATTCAGTAACAAACAAGCCCGCTTCTTCTAAAATATCTTTTGCTTCTTCTTTAGAAACAGCTGTGACAAATCCATCAACAGATTTATTATCTTCTGTTTTAGCAACATATTCAAATTGCATTTTCATCTCGAAAAAAAGCTGGAGGCCTTTAAACTGTTCTGAAGCAAAAATTTCCGTGTTTATATTTATTTTGGGTTTATTAAAAACAAGCTCCGGGGGAATTTGCTTTGGCTGGGATAGAAAAACTGAAAGGGCAACAAATGCCAAAAACGCCAGGAATACAACTGTAATTCCCAGAAAAAAGTTTTTTTGCCTTAGTTTTGGCGATATAAATACAACTGCCATTAGTAAGAATAAGTTTTAATTTGTAAATTAAAATTATATATCTGGATTTGGGTCTTTTGTGAAGGTTTTAAGGATGTCAATTCATCTCCCGACTGGAAAGAAATGCTGGTTACTTCAAAAATTTTGTCTGAAATTTCAAGCGCGTCTAAAAAACTGCCAAGAGAAGAATAAGTGCCCATTAAATCTAATGAAAAAATCAAATTCTTTGTTTTATTTTTATTTTTTTTATCACTGTCCGTAGCACCCACGCTCGACAAAAATAAATCTTTTATAATCAAACCGCTATCAGAAGCTGTTTTCTCAAAATAATAAATAATTTTTCCTAAATTTGGATCCTGAGGCAAAGCATCATCAATTTTTTTAAGGCCTTCCTCGTAGTTTTTTAATTCGTAATATTTTTTTGTTATTTCAACATAATAATCAAATTCAGCATTATACTGGGCCTTTTTTTCGCCAAGGTCCTGCCTTAGATCTTTGAAGGTTTTATACTCTGGAGCCACTAAAAAGAATATCAAGACAACTATGACAAAAAGAATTAGAGCTATGGCTATAGGGCGGTCAATTCTCATTGATTTTTTCTTCTCCGTTTAATTTCTTTGCCTTCAACCTTTTTTTTAATATGAAAAATGCTGCCAAAAAAGATGAAACTATAAACAATACAACTCCAAAGATAATCAAAAAAGTTCCCAAACCAGAAACACTCTTCGTTTCTCCTCCTTGTGGCAAAACACTAACAGTAACTCTGTATTCCTGAGTTGATCCGTCTTCAGCTGCTAAACGGTAAACAACAGGGTTTGTAAAATCTTGGGCAACATAAGAACCCGGAATTACAGTGGCATCAGGAGAAATCACTATAAAAGGAGTTAATTTTGTGATATCTGTGCCGTAGGGAACATCCAATTTTATTGTATGGCTTTCCTGATCAATATCACCAATGACTTCCGGGCTTAATGGGAAATCAAAAATAGTTATCATTTTTTTATTGGAAAGACGGACAATCACAGAATCCGAACCAGTAACAAAATAATCGCTGTCAACCATGTTTCCAATCAAACTCTCAATTTCGGTTTTGCTATCTTGAAGCAAAGACGCCCGCGAACTTTTTTCAAAATAACTAAATAGTTCTGGGTCCACGATTAAATTAATGTTAAACTGAACCTTTGCAGACTCTGATAATATTGAGTTTAAAGCTCCAACGCTTTTTATATATTCATTTTTTTCAAAAGTTGCCACCTGCCTGCTAAAATCCTCCATATTGTCTGCCCCTCCCAATAATTGCACCTTGCTATTTTTTCTGTCTAAATCAAAACGGCTAAACCAGATGTTTGGCATGGTCTGGCTTTGCATAAAATAAAATACATTAGAGGCAAATTCATGATTTTCAAAAATATCAACAAAGTCATTTATTTTTTTTTGGTAACTTATAACCGTCTCCTCGTATTCTTTTTGCTGTTGCGTGCCAACCTCTTCTAAATCCTGGATTTTTTGTTCAATTTCATCCCTTTGCATATTGTTTTTTACCAAAAAAACAATATAACAAAATATGGTAGCCAAAAACAGCGAGACCACAAAATAATAGATGACATCCATCCACCAATACTTTTTTTCTCTTAGTTGAAATATGGCGCTAAAATCCATTTCAGAGAATTTATAATTTATATTATATTATACCCTAAAAACTATAATCCCCCCAATGCCACTCCCGTTGCCACAGAAAAACTAGGAGCTAATTCCTGAAGGTTTTTTCCTAAAATCGGCGGGTGCAATAATTCAGAAAAACAATTTGGAATTTCAACTTTCTTTTTTAATGAATCTTGCATATATTCTTTTAACCCGGGTAAAGCTGCTGTCCCACCGGTCAAATAAATTGTTTTGACATCCACGCCTTCCTCTTGTTGGAAATCAATTAAAATTTTTCTGATTTCAATTAACAAAGGATCTACCAATAAATATAATGTTTTTGAAATATTTTCGTTTGAAGGCAATATACCTTGCGCGCTCTTAAACTTTTCAGCTTCAAGATGGCCCATTCCTAAAGCGGAAGAAATAGCATGGGTTAACTGGCTTCCAGCAAAATCAATGCTATAGCTTTTTAACAAACTCTTTCCTTTGACTATGTTTACTGTGGTACTCTGGACCCCAATATCAACTAAACACGCGTATTCTGATCCCTCTTTTGCCAAAACCCTTGCAAGACCTATTGCCTCAGCCTCAACAGCAAAAAGATCCAAACCAGCCAAGCGGGCAACTTTACGGTAGTCATGCACAGTTTGGTTGGGAATAGCCACTAAAAATATCTTAATCGGCAATCTTGTGCTGTCCTTGCTGCTTTGGACGGGATTTCTGACAACCTTCCAGTCTAAAGTCATTTCAGTTGCTGGCAAAGGAATATACTGTGGGGCATTATAATAAACGGCCTCAGGCAATTCTCTTTGAGGCATAGGAGGCAATTCAAAAGAAGTGCAAAAAGTTGAAAAATCTGGAATAGCGAATATGGCGGACTTTGTCTTTATTCTTGCCTCATCTAAAACAGCTCTTATGGCCCTTGAAACAAAATAATTTGAAAGTAAATAACTGCCTTTTTCAACATTGCGGAATGGTTCTTTATAAAGCGATACTGATTTTATTTCCCCGTAATTTTCAAGGGTTTTTCCCTGGCCCCATCTTGACAATTCAACAATTTTTATTGAGGAGGTGCCAATATCAATACCCAACATTTTTTTGGGGAAAAACATTTTCAAGGGATTGTTAAAAATATTTAATTTTTCTAGGCCTAAAGTCATTGGTAAACAGGGGCTAACATAAAACTTCGACTTTTAAATAGTCTTTATTTATTATAAACTAAAAATAAAACAATGGCACTGTGAATAAGTCGCTTATATTAAAAAACTTTATATTGGATTTACTTTTCCCTAAATTCTGTTTAGGATGCAAAACAGAGGGCGCATATTTGTGCGAAGATTGCAAGTCGCTTTTAGATATTTCTGAATTCAATTACTGCTTATGTGAAACAAAACCAATCAGGATTTCCCTAGGCGTCCAAAAAGGCAAATGCCAAAGATGCCAAGATAAAAAACTAGATGGCCTGTATTTTGCCTTGCCTTACAAAGAAAAATCGCTTACAAGAAAATTAGTCAGGCAATTTAAATACAGCCCGTACTTAAAAGATTTAGCCAAACCTATTGCTCTCTTGCTGGCAGAACATTTTATAAAAACAAACAAAAACACAGACGAAATCTGGGATAACGGAATTTTAGTTCCAGTGCCCCTGCATAAGAAAAAACTAAAAGAGCGGGGGTACAACCAGTCACAAGAACTGGCAAAAGAGCTTTCAAAAATTGTAAAAGTGCCTGTGGTTTTAGATGTTTTAATAAAAATAAAATCAACTCCCTCCCAAATAGGGCTTAAAAAAGAACAAAGGCAAGAAAATTTGACCGGCGCTTTTCAAATCAAAAATCCTGCAGAAATTGCAGGCAAAAAAGTGTTTTTAGTTGATGATGTTTACACAACTGGCTCCACAATGGAAGAATGCGCAAAAACATTAAAAAAATCAGGGGCTAAATCAGTTTTTGGCATTGCAATCGCCCGCGAAGGATAAAAATTTTATGGAAAATTTTAAGGTTATAAGTAAAAAAAATATTAAAAACCTGCCAGAAACAACGGGGATTTATTTGTTTTTAAAAGGAAAACAAAAATTATACATAGGAAAAGCAATAAATATAAAAAACAGAGTTAAAAATCATTTTAATCAGCCTTCTTACCGAGACAATTTATTTATAGATAAAATAAATAAAATTGGGTTTTTAAAAACCCAGTCTGAAATTGAGGCCTTAATATTAGAAGCTAATTTAATTAAAAAATACCAGCCAAAATACAATGTAATGTGGCGTGATGACAAAAACTTTTTTCATGTTGCTATTACAAAAAACAAAAATAAAATTCCGTATATTTACATTACTCACCAGAAAGATAAAAAAAACACCCAATATGTTGGGCCTTTTGTGGAAGGAACAGCTCTTAAAAAAACGCTAAGGTTTTTACGCCGGGCATTCCCCTATTACACAAAGGATAACCATTCAAAAAATAAATGCACCTGGTGCCATTTAGACCTTTGCCCGGGGCCAAATCCAAACCTAACTGAATACAAAAAAAATATTAAAAAGCTAATTTTAATTCTTAAGGGCGAGAGAAGCGCTGTTGTAAGCTCGCTTAAAAAAGAAATGAAACACCTGGCAAAAGAAAAAAAGTTTGAGGAAGCAGGGAAAATCCGAGATAAAATATATTCTTTAAAGCAAATAATGGCGCATGCTCACGTGATAGGTAACGTAACAGGTTACGTAACTAGTTACGTAACCCCCAATGAAATGGCCCTGCAAAAAATAATCGGCTTAAATAAAAAAATCAATAGAATAGAGTGTTATGATGTTTCTAACATACAAGGCAAGCAAGCAACCGGTTCTATGGTGGTTTTTTCCGCCCAAGGCGGGCCAGCCTCGGGCTGGATTCCTGACAAAAGCCAATATAAAAAATTCAAAATAAAAACATTAGAAACTCCAAATGACATTGCAATGTTAAAACAGGTCTTGCAAAGAAGATTTAACCACCCTGAATGGAAATTTCCTGAAGTAATTTTAATTGATGGCGGAAAAGCCCAGCTTAATACAGCAATAAAATCTAAAAATCTAAAAACAAAAAATATTAAAGTTTTATCTTTAGCAAAAAGAAATAAAGAATTATTTATTGAAGGGGAAAACAAGCCAATCTTGTTGAAATCACTCCCGCAAGAAATTTATAATCTTATAATCAGCTTAGACCAAGAAGCCCATAGGTTCGCAATTAATTATCATAAAAAATTAAGAAAAAAAGGGCTGATAGGGTAAACAT
>CAYNHB010000026.1:0-9180 GCA_964397155.1 uncultured Candidatus Saccharibacteria bacterium | reverse complement strand
TCCCATAATGGCAGTTTGTCAGAAGGCACCACCCTTATATGATTAAGAGTAGAATTGTCTTGAGAGTCACCAATAATATTGTAAACACTTACTCCAGAAGCAGTAAGGGCTGATAAATTATTATTGAGATTCTCTAAAAATGGATTTGCAGGATAATTGTCTGGATACTGCCTTACAGAAACAGGAACAGCATCAACAAGATAGTTGTAAATTGGCAAAAGCTGTTGAATGGATGACATTGGCTTGTTCCTGACATAGTCAAATAAATTTGAATAACCTAATTTTTGAGCTTCTTTTGTAAAAATAAATTTCATTAATTGATCAAGAAGACCCCTATCCACTTCTCCAGCCTCCCACAGTAAATAATCCTTAGGAGCGCCCAAATGTGGAGTTCCTAAAAAAATCAAATCATCAACATCATCTTGGTAATCGTCTGACTGAATGTATTGCCTTGCAACCAAACCGCCCATTGAATGGGCTATAACATCAACTTCTTGGCAATTGCAAATACTCTTGATCTGGTCAATCTTTTCTTTAAGCTCAAGGGCTGTTTCCATATTTGACTGGCGCCAATTATAAGGAAAGGTAAACAATGTTTTGCCTTGGATGTATCCGTTAATTTCTAAGGTATTAATTAAATTGTCATATGTATGCAAAATAGGGTCGAGTATCCACTGTCCGTCTTGCTGGGCCGACCCCAACAACCCTGGCACAATTAACACAGGGTTTTTAGTTTCAACGCCAATCAGGTTTTCTTGTATGGCGTCAAGGCGCAATATATTGTCTTTGGTTTTTAGTTGGACCGTGTCTATGCCCACTGACCATTGTGATTTTGTGGGAGCCCAAGGCGTCCACTCTCCTTGATTTACGCTGTATCTTGCTGTGTGGTCAGAGCTTCGCCATTGGATTTGGATGGAGCTCCATTGAAGAGACCTTGGGTTGGTCCAGTATGTGCCAAAATTTACATATTGGGTTCCATTAAAGTATTCTGATGTTGCGTGCGGAAATCTTACTTCTATTCTTTCATTGTTTCCCTCTTTTAAATATATGGTAAAAATCTGCCAAAGCGGATTGCCTATCATAAAGTAAATAGTGATTTGTCCGCTGGCAAGCAGAGTTCCTGATTTTTGCGCGTTTACCCCAAAACCATAAAAATCAAACATTTCAATCCCTTTTTCTCCCTGTTTTACGTAGGTATTCTGTACCTTTATTCCACTGCTGGTGGTTGTCCACCCTCCTTGGCCATTTAAGTTTCCGAGATTGTATGATTCAAAATCATCAGTGAATATTGTTGAGGCGGTGGATGTGTTGGAAAATAAAAAAAGACCTAAAAGAATAAATGCTAAAACTAAAATATATTTATCTCTCATAACGCTGTTTTACCACTTAATACTATTCGTCAATTTTAGCATCGCCAAAATATATTCGCAAGATTAATCATGCCTTTTTTTTGCCCCCCTGCCTGTAAAGTGTCCGGTCGGACATTTTACAGGCATTTTGAATCTGAAAAAAAGAGGCGACTATCCAATCTTGCAAACAGCTATCTAAAATGGTAAAATAAATATATGAAATTTAGGCAAACTCTTTTCTGGGATACAGACCCAAAAAAAATAGACATAAAAAAAACGCCCGATATATCATTGAGCGGATTTTAGAATTTGGAGAACCAAATGAAGCCCGCTGGCTTTTAAAAACATACTCTAAAGCCCAGATAAAACAAGTTATTCTTAAAGAAAGAGGGCTTTCGAGCAAAAGCGCGAATTTTTGGACGCTGTTTTTGCATATACCCAAAAATAAAATTTCATGTTTGAAACCGTCTTATCAAAAAATGCGAAAAAGTCATTGGCCGTATTAGAAGTTAAAGAAATAAGCCGCGAAATTTTTTATTCTCAATAATTATCAACCCAGCCGGGTCATAACAACTTTGTCATAGCGGGTTTTTGCTTCGAAGCAAAAACCCGCTATTTTATATTTTATTGCCTACCAAACAGGAGCTACAAAAAAAAGAGCCAACGGTAGTGCATTTTTCTTATTTTAAATAATGTTCAATCTTGCTAATTAAATCAGGGATGTCCATTTGGATTGTGTTCCAAATTTGAGACAAATCAATGTCAAAATATTCGTGAACCGCCATGTTGCGAAAACCCGCAATCATTTTCCATGGCAAATCAATTGCTGATTTTATTTCTTCTGGCAATTTTTTCGCCTCTTCGCCAATCACAATTAGTTTCATAATGACGGCGCTTTGGGTTTTACCATCATCCAAAAAATCTTTCTCCGACATTCCTTCGCAGTATTTGACAGCCTCGTTTGCTTTATCAAGAATGTTTTTTAAATATATATTGCTATCTTTCATAAATTAAAGTTAAATCTTTTTCAATGTATGGCTTAATGTATTTATTTATTGATTTTTCTGAAACCAAATCGACGTTTTTTCCCAAAACTTCTTGTAAATCAAACTTAAGCCCGATAAATTTATAAACACCCATTGGATCTCCCAATTTTACCAAAAAATCAATGTCGCTGTCTGACCTGTCTTCTCCCCTGGCAACACTACCAAAAATCGCGGCAGATTGAATGCCGTATTTTTTCAAAACCGGTATAGATTTTTTTTTAATAGTTTCTATGTTCATTATTTTTCTACTTCATTTTTAGTATAGCACAATGATTAGTAAAATTCCAATTACGCTACAGCCAACATCGCCAATAGCTATAACTATGCTTTCCACTCCCATATACGGGAGTATGGGAGTAAACAGCGAATCAATGCAACAAATGTCTCAGACAGGTCTGAGTCGTTCTTCTATGAGTCCCGCGAACCCGAACTATGGGATTGTTTTGGAACTATACAGTTTTTTGCCATATGGCAAAAAACTGTACAATAGCAACACAATCAGAAATAATACATATATAACTTTTATAACTTTTTTGTCTCGAGACAAAAAAGTTGCTGTTGTATTGCCCGCCAAATAAAAGCCACAAACAAAAAAAAGAGGCCGGTGAAAACCATTTTCACCGGCATGGTGCTCTGCGTCTCTGTAACAGCGATTCCTTCGCCTGTGGCGATCCGTTCGCTGTTTTGCGACGTGCCTTCTCCAAGGCAAATCGCAAAAAGAGAAAAACTCACTTATTCAGCACCCCCTGAATGGCGGTATTGAAATTCCTGTGACTTGTGGCCCCCTTTAAGAGGTCAGCTGCCAAAATGGCTACCACAATAGCTACCACAATAGCTAAGAAAGACAGGACTCCAATGCCACCTTTCATCACAATGTTGCGATGCTGAACCGGAAGATGGCCCACCTGTCTCGGTATGACTGGCGGAGCTTGAGGCGCTTGTGGCAATGGCGGTGGAGCAGCAGACGGACGCGGACGTGTTACAGTACTCATCTTAATCTCCTTTCAGGAGTAAGAGAAAAATTGTGAAGCTTGGGAACCATTTTAAAACAAACAATAAACTCAATTACATGTTAAAAAATAGTTCCCAAGGTACTAACTTAATATTACAACGATAAATATATGTGTCAAGCGTTTTACACAAAAAGTTACTTGAACTTTTTTATGTTGCCAAATAATTACTTATAGTTGTGGATAACTCAACTGGCTTGATTTTTTTTAACGGTATATAATATATGAATTTGAAGCGCAAATAAAATGTCTAATCTTTTATCTAAATTTTTGAAACAAAAGAAAATAATAATTTTCATTGTTTTAATTTTGACTACAGGGGCTCTTTTTTTTCCAAAAACTTCGTTAGCTGCTCCGATTTGTGCGTCTGCAGAGCCAGGGACTTTTTGGTATAACTATTGCTATTATTATTATGGTAATTTCGGCGTAGACATAACTGAAGAGGGAATCCCACCTGGCATATTTGATAATATAGTCTCTAATTTTGGCCCAGACATCTTAGGTTTTTTAACTGCTCTAATATATTGGAGCGCATTGGGGACAGTTTATGTGCTTGGGACTCTTTCGAATCTTTCTGCTAAATTATTGACAAATATAATTGCCATGGATTTTGGATGTTTGGCTTGTGCAAACAATTTGATTGTAGCTAAAGGATGGGCGATTGTTAGAGATTTAGCTAATATGTTTGTTGTGTTGGGTTTTGTAATTATAGGAATTTCAACAATATTAAGGATTAGAGATTACGAGGCAAAAAAACTTTTGCCCACTTTAATTATTGTAGCTCTTTTAATTAATTTTTCTCTTTTAATATGCGGGGTATTCATTGATGGTTCAAATATATTTGCAAAACACTTCAATGAATCTGGATTTTTTTCAATGTCGTGGAAGCAAAGCCTAGAAAGCCAATTAAAAGTCTTAAGTAACGAATATAAAGGAAATGGATCTCTAGAAGAAGCTCTTGGAGTGCTGGGAGCAGCAACGGGGCTAGCTTTTTATAACATAATGGCGATTATAATTTTCCTTTTATACTTTTTTTTATATCTATTTCGCTTTATAGCGCTTTCAGTTTTAGTAACGCTTTCCCCTTTAGCTTTTGTTTGTTACGCTTTCCCCTTTTCAAAAAATATTTGGAACATGTGGTGGAGTAATTTTTTTCAATGGTGTATAATATTGGTCCCTGTTTCGTTTTTTGTTTGGATAGCAAGTTCATTAATCTCGGGCATTGGAGAGGTGTCTGGTGGAGTTGATGTCATCACACCCTTAAGTTTTCTCATCCCAGGGTGCATTATGTTAGTAGGATTTTTGTTCTCATTGAAAATTTCGGCCATGGGAGCTGGAGCTGCTATAAAAGGATTTAAGTGGTCAGGCGGTAAAATAATGGGCGCCACTGGCGGAACGCTTAAAGGTTTGGCTAACAAAACAGGGGCATCAAGAGCGGCAACTGGGGCAAAAGATATGGCAACAAGAGGATTGGAGGGCATGGGCTTAATAAAACCAGGAGCCACCACCGCCAACCAGCAAGCCAGATTAGCTGAAAAAGATCGCCAAAACCGCGTAAATAGCATGTCAGCTGAACAAATGGTAAGAGAAATACAAAGCCCAAGGAGAGGAAACCAAGCACATTATGATAGGGCGGCAATGGTAAAAAGGTTGGCTACGGATGGAAAGCTTGATTTGTTGCCGGCAGAAGTTCGCGATAGAGCCATTCGCGATGCTATGAGCTTTGGAGTAAGTGGAAAAGAATTGATCACAAGCATGCAAAGCGGGGATGTTGCTGCAATACTTAATGATGAAAATAATAGACAATTTAACCCAGAAGCTAGGGCTGAAGGATTTAAGGCACTCAGCAAGCGAGGTGATCTTGATCTAATCCAGGGAGCTAATAATCGCCAGAGAGAACTTAATAATGCTGTTCAGCACGGTGCAAGAATAGAAGAAATAGAAAAAGCAGATTATCACTACGGAGGCCAAAATACAGCTCGATTAGACAGAATCGCGCAATCAAATTTTGGAGGCCGTAATTTTGATCAGCTGACTGCAGCCGAACAAACTACAGCTAGAGAAAACGCTATTGAACAAACACTTGATGCAACCATTAGCAGTATGTCCCACGAACAACTAAGAAACATAGATGAAAGACATCTCACAGCTAGAAGGGTTGACAGGTTTACGCCTGATAAAATTAATGCCTTCCAATTTGCAACCCAAGACCGCAGAGATGCTATTCATGATCATTTTGCCGTAGGCGGACAGCTGGATATAGATTGGCAGAATGCTTGGAATGAATACGATGCCGCAGTTACAGCAGGCGATACCGCCAGAGCAAATAACAGATACGCTGAATTTAGAAGACTAAATTCATTAAGAGGGGTTGCGTTAAGCTTACCTTAAATTTAATTTTTTAAACAAATGAATCAAAAAAATAACAATACAGTTGTTATATTTCCAAAAGATGCAGAATCTGCTCTTTTAAATATTAAAAAAAAATATAATTTGGAAGAAAGCGATAAGGAAGCAATAGAAGCGGCAAAAGAGGGAAAACCTTTCAAAATAAATATAATATCTAGATTAATTCGAGAATTCGCCAAAAATAATATGCCAGAGAAAAATTTTATCGATTCTCTGCAAAAAGAACTAGATATCTCATTACAAACAGCACAAAAAATTTCAGAAGAAATTATAATCAAAATTGTTCCGCTTCTAGAAAAAGTCCCAGAAGAAAAACTGAAAAATCGAGCTTTTGTGAATGAGCTTTCAAAAAGAATGGAAAGCGAAATAGAGCCACAGAAGATTTTGCAACATCCTGAAATAAAAAATTTACCCAATCCGCCATCAACTACATTAAAAGAACCCTCGAATGTGTTGAAAGCTCAAAAATCTGATAAAGGACAAAAAACAATAAAAAATAATAAAGTTCCTCAAAAAACAAAACGACAGATATCAAAATCAAGCACTCCAGATAAATATAGGGAACCAATTAAATAAAAAATTGTAATAGAAAAGGGCAACTCGCACTCAGTGCTTGTTGCCCTTTTTGATTCCGAAAAACGGAATCCTTGTCCTTGTCTAGGGACGTTTTCTGCGAGGAGGAGGAGATGAAGGCAATGAGCCCCTTCCGCCTGGGTTGCTGGGGTTTTTGCCACTCGGAGCGCTGGGCGATCCGCCGCCAAGCGTTTTTTGAAAACTCAACGCGCCAAGGATGTCCTGCCCTACACCAGTTGCGGCGCCGAGCACTTCAATGACTGATTGAGATATCTTACCTCGCTCTGTCTGCACCACCCTGATTGCCTCTAGGAGAGACATTTCAGGATGGTCTTTCCTTAGCTCGGCAATCCTGTCTGAAACATTCTGCAGCTCGATTTTATCGGCTTCCTGCTCCTTCCTTTCTTTTTCCGCCTGGTCAGCTGCTGCTGCAACAGCCCCCCCCACCATCAACTCATTGATGGTAAACTGATGAATTGTGATGCCAAGGCTAGAATGACCAAAATTGGCAGTGCCTTCACGCAGGGCCTTGATGTCCCGCCTTCTCTGATCAATTCTGCACCTTAGCTCTTCCTGCTCATCAAACGGATAGCTGTCAAAGATGGTTTGCAAGCCACGCCAATTCCAGTCTCCGGTTTCCTTGTCTCTAGACGCCCAACTAACTGAACCTGGCCTTGTTGCGCAATCATAAGACGTCGGTTCTGATTGAGGGGTGTCAAAAAACCTCATCCACGTACTTGTTGGGATTGGGCTATTAACCGGCTCTAGAGCGTCACCCAACAAAGCTTTTGCCAATACCGAATGAACATCGTCTCTCATAGCCTGAGCACTCTCCCAATCAGACGGACCCTCTCTATTAGAGCTAGCCCAGGTTTTGGTACGGTCCTCAATCACATTATGGGTGATTTTTTTGACACCCGCTTCTCCACCCGAATTCAAATAAGTAATAAATGAATCCGGACGGTCATCAATTCCAGGCGTCCAGACAATGCTCGCTGTCATCGTGACTAATGCTCTGTCTGGTGTCCTAACCTCTTGTCTCGGAATCTCGTCGGTAACCTTCTCAACCTTAATCGGGATATGTCCGAAAATCCACGGACTCAATGGTAGCCAATTCCAACCCTCGTTCAAAACAACCCCTATCCTCTTCCCTAAAAACTTGAGGATCGCTTTATGGGGCGGGGTGGCTGTAACGTCTTTGATGCCATTCCAGACAAACAGGACGGCCAACAGAAGGGTGACCACTAAGGCCAGCCACAAGTTGACTTTCGCCAGGAGTATAAAAACCAGAACCAGCAAACCGATCACAACTTCTGTAAAAAATATTCTCATCACACACCTCCTTAATTCAAACAGGTTTTTCTGTCGATTATGGACGCGACAAGCGTCCATTTTTGACAAGGTTCTCTATTATTTATTATAGCATATTTTAACTATGTATGTCAAGGGTGTGGACAACAAGCATTGTTTATGACTTTTTTAATATGGTAGAATAGATAAACTACTAAATTACCAATAAAATACTAATATACTAAATGTGAAAACAAACAATCTCCCAGTGAAGAAGACAAGAAATGATTTATTATACGCAGATTTAAGCTATAAAATTATAGGAGCGTTGTTTGAGGTTTTTAATAAGTTAGGCCCTGGATACTTAGAAAAATATTATCAGCGAGCAATAGCAACAGGTTTAAAAGAAATAGGCTTAAAATTTCAAGAACAGTTATATGCTCCCCTGATATTCAAAGGAGTCAAAATTGGAAAATGTTTTTTTGATTTTTTAGTAGAAGATAAAATAGTTTTAGAATTAAAAACAGGCGATAGGTTTTCTAAAAAAGATATAGAACAAATTTATTCCTATCTAAAAATAAAAAATCTTAAACTAGGATTGCTAGTTAATTTTACAAACCAAGGCGTAAAATTCAGAAGAATTATAAACATAAATTAGTATATTCGTAACTATTAGTAATTTAGCAGTTTTATGGAAAGATACCCTATTCCGCAATTTATTGAACAAGAAGGGAAAATAGCATTTTTTATTTCTTTTAGGCAATTCTTTTATCTGGTGGGAGCCGGGATGGTTTGTTTTGTTTTATATTATGTTCTGCCTTTTTCTATTTTTATTATATTAAGCATTGTGATATTCGGGGGCGCCTGCGTAATGGCTTTTGTAACTATAAACGGAGTTCCTGTATTACATATGATTTTAGGGTCAATTGGGTTTGCGATTGGCGGAAAAAATTATACATGGAAGAAAAAAGAATCTCCCTATCCTTTCAAGCCCATATCAAGGACTCGTATTAAAAAAATTGAAGAAGGCCCGGTTTTACAAGCCCAAAGCAGTAATTTAAGAAAAATACACACCCAATTAGAAACAAAAAATTAAACTACCAAATTGCTAATAGTTACGAATATACTAATTTTCATATTCGTACATTAGTAATTATTGGTAATTCAGTAGTTTTATGGCAGAGAGCGCTACACAACAATTTTTGGAAATGCAAGACATAAGAGAAGGGGTTTTAGTTTTGAAGAATAAGACAATCAGGGGTGTCTTAATGGTTTCATCAATAAACTTTGCATTAAAATCAGAAGATGAGCAAACCGCGGTTATTTATGCATTCCAGAGCTTTTTAAACTCTTTGGATTTTTCCTGCCAGATTGTCATCCAATCAAGAAACATAAACATTACTCCTTATTTAGACAGCTTAAAAGATTTAGAGGAAAAACAAACTAATTCACTATTAAGGCAACAAACGTCGTCATACAGAGAATTTATAAAAGGCATGGTTG
>CAYNHB010000025.1:0-9641 GCA_964397155.1 uncultured Candidatus Saccharibacteria bacterium | reverse complement strand
CGGCATTTTTTGTGTTAATAGGGAAAATATCAATTACCCCGCCTTTTTGGGAAAACTCGCCGGGCTCTGAAACTTTGAACACCCTTTCATAGCCCATTTCGTCAATTTTTCTTAAAATTTGAGAAAAATTATAATTTTTGCCTTTTTCCAAAAATAAAACATTATCCTCAAAAAATGACTGGGTTTTACTGGCTTTGAGTATTTTCTTAGTATTTTTTTCAATCCAAAAATCCCCCTTTTCTAAAAAATAGGGGGTGATGCTAACTATCAAAATCTGGCTTGCTTCTTTATTTGTTGTATTCATTCATGGCTTTTTCTAGGCCGTTTTTTATTAAATATTCAAGGGCTTGCGTGGTTTTTTCTAAAACCTGGCTTATTATTTTCTGCTCTTGTTTTGAAAAATTTTTAAGCACTATTTTTTTTGCTTTAGTCCTATAGTCCGAACCATAGGACTGTGATGCGATTCCGATGCGGAGGCGGATAAGATTTTTATTTCCAACTGCTTTTATTATTGACTCCACTCCCTTGTGGCCTGCAGACCCGCGCTCTTTTATGATTTTTATTTTTCCAACAGGCAGATCAATATCATCGTGGACAATAGTTAAATCTGTAAATTGTTTGTTTTTTATAATTTGTTTTACGGCTTTTCCAGAATCATTCATAAACGTTTGCGGTTTTGAAAGAAGAGTCCCATTTTTTTCTGATGTTAAAGAATTTGATTTTTTGTCTAATTTAAATTCTGGGAAATTATTTTTTTCTGCAAATTTATCTATTGCCATAAAGCCAACATTATGGCGGGTGTTATTAAATTTTGTGCCTGGGTTTCCCAAACCAATTATTATTGTCATATTAATACAATAATAATGTATTCTTGACAAAAATTCAAATAAAAATATAATAAAAGTGGTTCATCAAATAGTTTCACCAAGGAAAGGAGGTGATTAAGATCTAGAGGCGTCGTCCTAGGCAGGACGACTGGGTCCGGCGGGCAGAGAAGAGGCACTTGTCTGTCCCGTCACTTTCATTTCTAGGAAGGATTGAGTATGAAAGTCATTGGTTCGTACCGTCGTCTCAACGGGGCTCAGCTTGCTTTTCTTGAGAGCCATGATGTCGGGAACGTCAATCACAAAACTGTCGAGCAAGTTGTTCGTCGGTTTAAGGAAGAGTTCCCGAGCACGACAGTCTCTGGAGGCGTGGTGCAAACCGTCTTGCGCGGAGGCAAGAAAGGAAATGGCAGACACGGGCCGCCTAAGCCCGGATGCAAGCGGCGTACACGCCGCGCGTTGCGCGTTTGACGCGCATCTCCTTTCGTTATCATGGGCCGTGGTGCAAAGTGCGCTGCGGCCCCTCTTTTTTTATATGATATTATGTAGTTGCAATGGGTTAAAATTTGTGATATAATACTAAAACTAAACTTAAATTTATGGAAAACAATAATCAAGAAAACAATATAGTCCAAGAAAAAAAACCAACAAGCAAATGGAAAAGCTTTCTTTCTTTTGCTTGGGAGCTTGCAAAGATAGCGCTTATTGCTTTGGTAATAGTAGTTCCCATCAGGTATTTTTTATTTCAGCCGTTTATTGTGAAGGGAGAATCAATGGCGCCAAACTTTGAGTCGGGCGACTATTTAATAGTGGATGAAATTTCTTACAGGTTTTCAGAGCCAGAAAGAGGAGATGTTATTGTTTTTAATTATCCAAAAGACACCAGCCAAAGGTTTATAAAAAGGATTATTGGCTTGCCCGGAGAAACAGTTAATATTTCAGAGGGCGAAGTGCTTTTGACTTTAGAAAATGGACAGCTTACTATTCTAGAAGAAAATTATTTGCCCGAAAACCTTAAAACATACGGCACTGTGAATGTTTTGTTGGGCGAAGATGAGTTTTTTGTTTTGGGAGACAACAGGGAATATTCTTTTGATTCAAGGGCATGGGGGGTTGTTAACAGAAAAAATATTATAGGAAAAGCATTTTTAAGAATATTTCCCATTACAACATTGTCTGCAATTTCTCAGCCAAGTTATTAAGCAAAGTTTAAATGAGCAAGCTAAAATATCAAACATTAACAGGGATGCACGACATTCTGCCCGAAGACCAGATTTATTTTAAAAAGTTAAATAAAACCATTGAGAGCATAGCATGTTTTTATAACCTTAAGCGCATTGATACTCCGGTAATTGAAATGGCCGATCTTTTTTCAAAAGGCACGGGAGCTGGCACTGATATTGTGGAAAAAGAAATGTACACTTTTAGAACAAAAGGCGGAGATGTTGTTGCGCTAAGGCCAGAGTTTACCCCGTCTATAGCAAGAAGCTATATTGAAAATGGAATGCACAATGTCCCCCAGCCAGTGAAGCTGTGGACATCAGGGCCATGCTTTAGGCACGAAAAACCGCAGGCAGGCAGATTCAGGCAATTTTTGCAATTTAGTTTGGAGGTTCTGGGAGAAAAGAATCCTTCAATTGACGGCCAACTCATCCAAATGAGCTATGATATATTAAAAGAGCTGGGTTTTAAAAACTTGACAATAGAGGTGAATTCAATAGGTGATTCAGAGTGCAGGCCTTATTTTAAAAAGATTCTAACCAGTTATTTTAGGTCAAGGCGGGCATCTTTGTGTGCCGACTGCCAGAGGCGCTTAAAAACAAACCCTTTGAGGATTTTGGACTGCAAGGAAGAAAAGTGCCAAAGAGTAAAAGCGGGCGCTCCTCAAATAATAGACCACCTTTGCAAGGATTGTCACGCGCATTTTAAGCAGGTTTTAGAATTTTTAGATGAATTAGAACTTCCTTATACTTTAAACCCTCATTTGGTAAGAGGGCTGGATTATTACACAAAAACAGTTTTTGAAATAACAGAAAAAAGCGAGGAAGGAGAAGTTCAGGGAACATTGATAGGCGGAGGCAGATACGACGGGCTGGTGAAGCTTTTGGGAGGCAGGGATACTCCTGCTTGCGGAGCTGCGGGAGGCCTTGAAAGAATTGTAGGCCTTATGAAAGCCATAGAAAAAAAACCGCCAACAAAGCAGGCAGAGGCAAAAATATTTTTAGCCCAGCTTGGCCAGATGGCAAAAAGAAAGAGCATGAGGTTGTTTGAAGATTTTAGGAAGGCAAAAATCCCTGTGGCAGAATCATTTTCAAAAGATTCTTTGAAAGCCCAGCTAAGGTCTGCTGACAAAATGGGAGTAAGATGGGTTTTAATTTTTGGGCAAAAAGAAGCGTTGGAAGATTTCATTACTTTGAGGGACATGGAAACAGGAGACCAAAAAGAAATAAAACTTGACAAGGTCGTGAGCGAAATGAAAAAAAAGATTAAAAAATAAAATGGCATTAAAAGTAACAAAAAAAGAAAGGGAAACTTCGCAGAACTTAGCCCATCGTTTTACTAAAACTGTCAGGCAGTCGGGCGTTTTGCTTGAGCTTAGAAAAAAGCAGTTTCATAAAAGAGCAAAATCAGCCTTGGCAAAAAAAAGATCTGCCATAAGAAGAGTTGAGGTAAAGGCTCAAAAAATAAAAGAGGCAAAATTAGCAAAGCCAAAGCAGTAAAATGCTTAAGCAACAGATACAAAACGATACTAAGCAATCAATGAAATCTGGCGACCAATTTGTTGTTGGTGTTTTGCGCATGCTTTCTTCAGTTATTGGGCTAAAAGAAAAGGATTTAAGATACAAACAGAAACTTGAAAAGGAGCCAGAGCTTTCAGATGAGCAGGTTGTAGAGGTTGTGTCTTCTGAAATTAAAAAAAGAAAAGATGCCATTGCTTTGTATCAGCAGGGCAATCGCTTAGAGCTCGCAGAAAAAGAACAAAAGGAAATTGAAGTGCTAAAAAAATATTTGCCAGAACAGTTGCCGCAAGAAGAATTGCAAAAAATTATTCAAGCAACTATTGATGAAATATCCGCCAGAGGCGGATCCGCTTTGGGCGGAAAAGACATGGGAAAAGTCATGGCAGAACTCACTCCCAAAATAAAAGGCAGGGCTGATGGAGGAGAGGTAAGCAAAATTGTAAAAGAATTATTAACAGTAAAAATAAAATGACAACTTGGTTAAACGCAAAAAGAATTAACAGAAAAGCAAAAAAAAGAAGAAGAACCAGTGATGCTAGTGTTAATAGAAAAAAAAGGAGCAAACCTATTGTAAATCCTAACAGAGGATAACACTTTAGCGTAGATTTTTGTTAGAATAAACGCCTCAGACCTGTCTGAGGCGTTTTAAAATGAGTGGGGGTGTTTGCATAAATATTTTGGAAAGTGTTATTATAAAATAATTTTTTATGCTTTGGGTTTTTAGAATAAAATACGCCCTTGCTTTTCTTTTTGTTTTAATAATACTGGGATTTATTGCTTTTTCCTGGGCTTTTTATTTTGACCCGCCTGAAAGGATTTCAAAATATTTGAAATTCTTTCAGGCGGGTTTGTCTTTTAGCGGAGCACAGGAGTTAGAAACTTATGAGCTGGATTTTTTAGATGATTTTCCCCCGGCTTTTGACCTTAATGTAAGTTTTGTAGATGAGCCACCGGAACAAGATGAAATTGTTGAAGAAATGAGTTTTCAGGACCAGCTAGACGATATTGCAGAAAAATTAGATATTATAGCCCAGCAAGTTAAAGAGCTAAGAGAGGAAATAGAAGGGCCCCAAGATGAAGAGACTGAGGAAGTAAAAATTGAGGAAAGCGAAGAGGAGCCAGAACAAGAGGAAGAAGCTCAAGAGCAACCAGAAGAAGAAAATGAAAATGAGTTAGCTATAGTAAATGAGCCAGAGGTTGTAAAAAGCGGAGGAGGCGTTAATTATCCTAAAATTTTAATTTCAGAGGTCCAAACAGCAAGCTTAAATGACTCAAAACAAGAGTTTGTTGAATTGTACAACCCCAATAACCAGGATATTGAGCTTACCGGCTGGTATTTGCAAAGAAAAACAGCAACTGGCGGGGTGCCCTCTGGGCCGTGGTCAACTTATGCCTCAAAAAATTTATTTTCTGGCAAAAAAATAATGGCTAACGGGTATTTTTTGATTGCCAGGACTGATTATTATTTAGGCACAGCTGACATTTTTACAAACAGCTCAATCACAGATGACAATTCTTTTGCATTGAAAAATCCTAACGGTGATATTTCAGATCAGCTGGGTTTTGGAAATGCAATGGACCCAGAATTGATGGCAGGCCCCAACCCTTCACCAGGCCAGAGCGTGGGCAGGATTGTTTTGACTGATGGAAAGGAGTGGGAAACAGACAACAATTTTAATGATTTTGAGCTTCAAACACCCACCCCAAGATTAAAAAATAAGGCCTGGACAGAGCCAGAACCAAAAACAGGCTCTAATGATGTGTTTTTGCCAACAGGCTCTAATGATGTGTTTTTGCCTTCTGAAATTCAGCCGATTGTTATAAATGAAGTCCAAATAAGCCCAACAGAGCAAAGATTTATTGAGCTTTATAATCCAAACAATAATGATGTAGATTTGACGGGTTTTTACATTCAAAGAAAAACCAAAACCGCTACTTCGTGGTCTTCTTTGGTTTCTTCGCCAAATTTCAATGGAAAAGTTATTCCAGCTAATGGATATTTTTTGATTTCTTGGGAGATTGAAAATTCAGATATTTTATTGGGTATAACATTAAGTGAGAACAATTCGCTTGTATTGAAAGATCAAGAAGGTGTTATATTAGACAAGTTGGGTTTTGGTGGAGCGCAGGATTTTGAAACACAATCTGCCCCAAATCCTCCGCCAAACCAAAGCATAACTAGAATTAACGGCACAGACACAGATAACAATGGCGTTGACTTTATTATTCCAAACACTCCTACCCTTGGAGAATGATTTTTGGTAAAATGAATGAATTAAGTAACGTGATATCTCACGTGAGTACTCACGTGAGGGGTAACGTGAGTCAATTATGAAAGAACAAAACATAAGAAAACTTAGCAAGAGCGGCAGAGGAACGGTGTATGTTACTTTGCCAAAAGATATGGTTGCCTCTTTTGGCTGGAAAGAGCACCAAAAGCTTGCAATTACCCGAGGCAGGGGGTGCATAATAATCAGGGACTGGAAAAAAAGATAAGTTTGACAAATAAGAATGCTGGAGTTAGTATTTTATTAGGTTGTTTTGTAGCACAATTTGGACCTTGAAAAAGGAGACGTGCTATGTCTGACAGGCCTAAGATAACTCTTCCTGTTGATGAGGAATTGAGAGTTCGGTTGGAAAAAAAGTTTAGAGAATATGAATGGAGAAAAGTTGGTAGAGGAGAGGAGTGGGAGCATATGCATCCTGAATTAGCTCACAAGCTTTTTGAAGCTTACAGAGATGCATGCTATAAGTCTGATGTTCTTCGAGCAGTTTTGGACAGTGAACAGCCAGTTGACACTCAAGCTCTTTCTCTTAAGCTTGCAGAAAAATACGGAGAAGGTTTTAGCGTTGAGAGATTTTGTATAGCTTGCGAAGTAATTGCAAGCTATTGTGGTTGCGGAGACGAAAGCAACCCAGTAAGAGGTGGCACTGGCTTGCCTGAGGCGTGAAGAGCCATAGCCCGACATTGGTTTTGTCAGGGCTTTTTTTATTCACAGTTGAACAGGTGAAAGTTTAAATTATTTGTGGTAAAATACATAAACGTTTTAACAAGCGTTTTTTTATAAAGAAAACGTAAAATCCTTCTTGCTTTTTGTTATATTTTTTGTTAATTTGAGTTGAATGGACCAAGAATTGGTAAAACTAACAAGCTCAGCTTATAAGCTTTTGGATTTTTTTCCGGAATCAGATCCCTTAAAAAACAGAGCAAAAGAAAAGGTTTTAGAAATAATGTCCGCCCTAGGCGGATCCTCCTTGGGGGGAGAAAATAGTGGCGATTGGATGGCTGTAGGAAAATTTTTTTCCACTGAAAGAGAAAAAAAGAAAATTCAAGTTATAGAAGACATTGAAATTCTTTTAGGATATCTTGAAATAGGAAAGCTCCAGGGATGGCTGAGTGGAATAAACTGCCTTATAGTTTCAGAGCAGTACAAAAAGATAAAAGATAGGATTTATTTGAGGCCCGAGTTGGTAAAAGAAGCTACTGCAGAGATTAAATGGCCTGAAAAATCAGTTGAAACTGAAGAAAAGGATATTTCTTCAAGGCAAAGAAAAATCTTGGAATTTTTGGAAAAAAATGAAAAAGCGCAGGTTATGGACTTGCAAATAGTTCTTCCAAAAGTAACAAAACGAACAATTAGGAGGGACTTAGATGAACTGCTAAAAATGAGTAAAATACAGAGAATGGGAGAGTTTAATAAGGTGTTTTACAAGCTTGTTTGATAGGACAAAAGGTTTATTTGATAATGTCCTATCTATAAAAGTTAAATGCTTGCTTTTTTACGTTAAATATATTATAATCAATGGACAATCTAAGAGAACAATTTTCACAGATTTATGATGAGTATATTGAAAAGATATATAGGTTTGTTTATTTGAAGGTGAATTCACAAGAAATTGCAGAAGATATTACCTCTAAGGTGTTTATGAGGGGCTGGGAGTCATACCAGAAAAAGGGGTTTGAAATAGAGAATCCAAGAGCTTTTTTGTACCAAATAGCCAGAAATTCCGTAGTTGATTTTTATAGGGAAAGAGGCAGAGCAAACACTGTTTCTTCAGAGTTTTTGCCTGAGATGATTGATTCAGGTGATGATGTTTATGAAAAAGCAGTTTTAAACGCTGATATAAGCATTGTTAAGGCCTCTATCCAGAAATTAAAGCAAGAGCACCAAGATATAATAATATGGCACTATTTAGATGATATGCCCATTGCTGAAATAGCTAAAATGACAGGCAAGCCAGCTGGGACAGTAAGGGTAATGCTTCATAGGGGCTTAAAGGAATTAAAGCAAATTATACAGGAATCTTAATTTATCGCTCGGCAAATCAAATTTTCTGCTAACGCTTTTATCCCGCCTTCGGCGGGAAAAAAGCTTCGTCAGGCACTTCGTGTCCTGAAATACGCTGAAAATTTATTTGCCTCGCTTTATAAGCTGTAACACATAGATAGGACATTGCGTCTTCATAGTAATAGACCTAAAATAACAATGACAGAAAAGCAATTAATACAACAGATAAAAGGACTCAAAGAAATAAAACCCAGGCAGGAATGGGCGGTTTTGCTTAAATCCGAGATATTTGCCGAAAAACAGGAAGCTGTAAAGATACCAGCTCAAAAAGCGGCAAATTGGAAAATTGAGGAATTTATTGAAAATTGGAAACTGATAATTGAAAATTCTTTCGGCAGGAAGCTGGCTTATTCTTTTGCAACTTTGGCTTTTATATTTGTGGGATTGGTTGGATTTGCCCAATACACAATGCCGGGTGATTTGCTTTTTCCAGTAAGAAAAATTACAGAGCAGTCAGAAGCAGCTTTAACAGGGCAGACAAGAATTAAGCAGGATGTGGCAAATTTGAATAACAGGATAAATGATTTAGCAAAAGTTGCTAAAGAAGGCAAAAAAGACAATATTTTTCCGGCTATAAGCGAAGTAAACGAGAAGGCCGGCATCTTGGTTAAAAACTTAAAAGAAAGCAACGTTGAAGACGCTGACACGATAAAAGAAATTGCGGCCAGTTTAAAAGTTTTAGCTGATGTGGCCGGCGCAGATGTAACAGATATTCCAGAGATTAATAGCTTGTATCAAACACTGGCAGAAAGACAGATAGCTGATCTAGAAAAATCAACCCTTACAGAGGAACAGGAAAATGGATTAGTTGAAATCAAAGGATTATATAAAGAGGAAAAATACGTTGAAGCATTGGAAAAAATATTATTAATAAATATTATTATTGACGAACAATTAAGCGAGTAGCAGTGATATTTCCGGCACTTATTTGTTTTTAATGATTAAAAATAAATAAGTGCCGGATGCTTACTGCATTCGCACAATTGGAAAGTCGTTATTAGGTTAAATAGTTCGCGGGGCGTGACTTATCAAGATGAGATTCGTTGTTAGTACGTAAAACCGCGAAGTTCACCGAGTTAAGCTCGCTTCATGCGGGCACCCAAACTATTCTGGGATTTGGCCTAATAAATCGGTCGACCGACGAGAAAGAGAGATTTAGTCGACCCTGTCATACGACGGGGCAAGAAATATTAACTTAATCAAGAAAAAAACACATTACAATGAGTATTAAAAGAACAATTATAGCAGCCGTAGTCGGTTTGACTTTGGTTGCATTAGTTGCTCCTGGTGTAGCTCAAGGTGTGACAATTGAGGAATTGTTGGCGCAAATTGCCCAACTGCAAGTTCAATTGGCGCAATTGCAAGCTCAGCAAGGTACCGGCATAACCGGCACTGTTCCTGCGGCCTGCGTAGGAGTTACATTCACTCGCGCTTTGGTAGTTGGCTCAACAGGTTCTGACGTAAAATGCGCTCAGGCCCTTTTAAACGCCAATGGATACACAGTCGCGACAACAGGAGCCGGCTCGCCCGGAAATGAAACCAGCTATTTTGGTCCTTTGACCTTAGCAGCTGTTAGAAGCTTCCAGGCAGCCAAGGGCTGGACACCTGCAAACCAGGTAGGCCCTTTAACAAGGCAAGCATTTAATGCTTTGCTTGCATCCGGAACACCCGTAACTCCCGGAACTCCAGTCATTCCAACAGGTTCTGGTTTAACAGTGTCTTTAGCT
>CAYNHB010000024.1:0-10746 GCA_964397155.1 uncultured Candidatus Saccharibacteria bacterium | reverse complement strand
TTTATCTCCTGCGACAGGGGCTTTTCTAATTTGCATTACCAAAAACCAAACATAGGCAATAGCAAACAGAGAAATAATTATAGGATAATATATTAAGCTCATATTTTTTTATTTAATAATATTAATTTCTATTTTTATTTCTAATTTTTCCGTAAATCCAACCAATAATAGCGCCTAAGATAAAGTAAAAAAATAAAGAAATACCCACTCCTGGCATTTGGCAATCATCCCCGCCATAAATACAAGTAAATCCCGTAGCCCAAAAAACCCAGAAAAAAAGCTTAGAATTAAAAACTTTTAAAACCACATATAGCAGCGAGGTTGATAAAATACCAACTATGCCGCCTTTTAACCATGCGGATATTCTTTTTGTTTTTATGTCTATTCCGCTAGCTATGATGACTCCAAAGACAAAAAATAAAATCGAACTTACAAATACATCCATATATAAAGCTCCAAAAAAATAAGAAAGTATTGGCACGGGATATAAGAGGACAATTCCATAAACGATTAATCCTATCAACCATCCAATTAACCAAAATTTTTTCATTTTGTCTTGCCTATTCTGGGAGAATAGGAGTTAATTATTTTTTTATGATATAATAAATTTGCCTTTGGGGGTAACGCAGTGTGGAGCTCGGCCTGTCATCCGAAGTTCCAGGGGTGCAAATCCCCTTACCTCCACAAGGTATAAAATTCTCCAAAAGGTCTTGACAGGGCTTTATAATCTGCTATACTTAGAGTAGATGACAGGTCGAGAATCCACACTGCGTGGAATTTCCAAAACTTCCGCTTCGGCGGATTTTTTGTCTACTCGGATTTTTCTTTTTTTTCTGATTTTTTTTCCTTCTTTTCTTTCTTGCCCGCCCTAGCTTTAGCGACGGCGGGTTTTTTCTCTTCCTTTTCCTCGCTCTCTTCCTTTTCTTCAGATTTCCCCTTTGCCTCGCCAGATGTTTTAATATCTATTTTCCAGCCAGTCAAGTTGGCTGCTAAGCGCACATTTCTGCCGTCTTTACCAATTGCAAGAGATAGCTGGTCTTCTGGCACCATAACAACTGCTGTATTTTTTTCTTCCACTTTTACTTCAACTATTTTAGCTGGAGCTAAAGCATTGGCAATAAATTTTTCTGGATTATCTTCATATTGTATCACATCAATTTTCTCACCGCCAAGCTCGTTAATCACAGCCATGATTCTTGTGCCTCTTTGGCCAACCATAGCTCCTATTGGGTCAACGCCCTCCTCATTTGAAACAACTGCAATTTTTGTGCGAAATCCCGGCTCCCTTGCAATTGATTTTATAACAACTGTACCAGCTGAAACTTCTGGAACCTCTAATTCAAAAAGTCGTGAAATCAATTTTGGATAAGCTCTTGAAAGCATTACTACTGACCCTTTTGGAGTATCTTCAACTTTTAAAATATAAAGCTTTAAACGCTGGCCGGGCCTATAAAATTCTCCTGGAATCTGTTCTTCTCTGTTTAAAATTCCCAGAGTTTTTCCAATATCCACAAAAACAGTGTGGCCCTCAACTCTTTGCACAATCCCGGAAATAATTTCGCTTTCTTTTGATTTGTATTCTGTTGAAATTGTTTCTTTTTCTGCTTCGCGAATTTTCTGTAAAATAACCTGCTTTGCTGTTTGGGCAGCTATTCTTCCGTAATCCTGTTTTGTTTCTAAAGGAATTTCAATCTCTTCTCCAACTTTAATTTTAGGGTAGTCCTTTTTGGCGTCTTCAAGCATTATGTGTTTTTCTGGATTAAACACATATTTTTTAGGAGACTCTTCTTCATCTTTTATCTCTTCCTTCGGCTTTCCGCCCGAGGCGGATCCGCCTTTAACGGACATCTCTTCAATTTCTTCTTCTGTATAAAGCATTGATTTATCAACAACCAGCTTTATCTGCCAAAACTTAACATCGCCCGAAACCGGGTTGAATTTTGCCTTAATTTTTTGGCCTTTTTGGCCATAATCCTTTTTGTAGGCAGTGGCAATTGCAGTCTCAATGGTTTCTATTACTTTTTCAGCAGAAATGCCTCTTTCTTCTGCAATTTGAGCCAAAGCCCTTTGAAAGTTTTTTATATCCATGATTATTTTTTTAATTCTTAAAAACAAAAGTCCGATTTCCATCGGACAAGATTAATTCTTTTCTTGTATTGTTTTATTCTACTCTTTTTAAAATAGATGTCAAGCAATTATGTTTTCGTGGTGAGTGAGGCGCTTTACTGTATAATTAGGGTTTCCGCCCGAGGCGGATCCGCCTTTGGCGGACAAAACAATGCACACAGCATCAATTCTGGCAGGACCCTGCCAATCTTTAAATGCAGAGTATGCTTTTGCGTTTTGCAAAACTTTCCAAAGTTTTTGTTTGTTTAAAGTGTCTTCCGGACTGCCCCAATTTTCCCCAATTTTTGTACGCACCTCCACAAACACCAAACTATTTTTTCTTTGAAAAAATCTTTTTAAAAAATTTTGGGCTTCACCCGTAGGCCCAGAAGGGCCGAGGGCAACCAAATCAATTTCAGCATATTTTGTGCGGTAATTTTGCTCTAAAATTTTATACCCATTTTTTTCCAAATATTCCCTAGCCAAATCCTCCCCAATTTTCCCAACTTGATTATGTTGCGACATAACAATTTACAATTAACAATTTTTAATTTTCAGTAAACGCTTCAATAACCAATTTCTCATTTTATTTCAGGTTAACATTATGTTAACCTGACTGAAATTAATTCTTCACTACGGACCTTAGTTGCTTTAAATTAATATCTTTTTTTAATATCACAAAATTACGGCCAGCTTTTTGCCCCTTAATTGAACCTTGTCTCACTCTCTTAAAAACAGAAATTCTGCTAATCTCTAATAATTTAGCCAATTCACTTACTGTATAAAAATTTTTCTTTATCACTATTTTTCTCATTTTATTTTATGTTAACACTATGTTAACCTAATCCCGATTATTCTTTCCATTTTAATAAACCACCGAAGAAATCGTGGGCAAAAACCGCCCTATCTCTATAAATTATTTTCTCTGCACCCTTAAAACCCGCGATATCTCCCTGCCAATCACAAGAATACTCCCAGTCGCCGTCTTCAAACTCCTCTGGCCCACGCGGCTGGAAAGCTAAAACTTTTTCGCCCGTTGACATAGCTTTTTTCAAAAAATCAAAAGTTTCTTTGGCAAATTTTTCGTCCTTACAAAATTTTTTCTCCATTCCGCCACCATAAGATTGCGACCAAACCGGCTTTCCTTTGAACCAAACTGTTTCTTGTCCAGCTGAACGGAAAAATCCAGCGTAACTATCGCGATAATAAAAATCTTTTTCTTTATACTCTAGTTCTTTGAATCCATTAAATCTTGATATAAAATTAGGCGTAAGGGGATCCACTGCTTCTCCACCAGTAGCATAAGTTGCCAAAGCTGCTTTTCCTAAAAAACTATTTAATTGGCCTAGCGTAAACTCCATGAATTTATTTCTGAGCAAAATTAAGCGCTTTCGTGGGTTTTTGGTTTGTATTGAAGGGCCTCTGCCATGTGGGCTACAGTAATTTCATCTGAATTGTCTAAGTCAGCAATTGTTCTGGCAACTTTTATCATTTTCATATAGCTTCTGGCTGAAAGATTATACTTCAAGCTTGCCTGCCTTAAAATTGCCTCAACATCTTTTGAAAGCTCACAATATTTTTTAATGTGGCTGTTTTTCATTTGGCTGTTTGAAAAAATTGTTTCTGTGGAAAAGCGTTCTTCTTGGTTTTGACGTGCTAAAACCACTCTTTGCTTTATTTTTTCTGATGGCTCTAAAAATTCTGAATTTTTCTGGTTGTCAGAAAATTCTGTTGTGTCAACTGGCATAACAGAAATGTGCAAGTCAATCCTGTCTAAAATCGGGCCTGAAATCCTTTTTTGGTATTTGCTTATTTGGTTTAAACTGCAGGTGCAATCTTTTTTAGGGTGACTGGCATACCCGCAAGGGCATGGATTGGCACTGGCTACAAGCATAAAGTCAGCTGGATAAACCACTCTTTGTTTAGATCTTGAAATTGTAAGATAGCCGTCTTCCAATGGCTGGCGCATAGCTTCCATAATTTGGCGGGGAAATTCGTTAAACTCATCTAAAAACAATACTCCTCTATGAGCCAAGCTTATTTCACCAGGATGAGGCTTTGACCCCCCTCCAACCAAGCCAACTGCAGAAGCTGTGTGATGAGGAGCCCTGAACTGCCTGCGGGTTATTAAAGATCCCCCAGGCGGAATTGACCCTGAAGCTGAAAAAATTTTTGTTACTTCAAGCGATTCTGCTTCAGTTAAAGGAGGTAAAATTCCAGGTAGCGCCCGGGCCAACATTGTTTTACCAGAGCCAGGCGAGCCAACCATTAAAATGTTGTGGCCACCAGCTGCTGCAATTTCCATTGCCCGCTTTGCTTGCTCTTGTCCTAAAACTTCTTTCATATCAAACTCAGCTTTTTGAGAATCTGTCTGCGAATCTTGTTTATAAGAAACTGGAAAAATTTCTTCCTGCCCTAAAAAATAACGGCAAATCTGTCCCAAGTCATTAACAGGAAAAACTTTTATTCCTTTTACAGCTGAGGCCTCATTGGCAGAATCTTTTGGCACAAAAACATTTGAAAACCCAAATTCTTTAGCGTATAGAGCCATTAAAAATGCGCCTTTTGTGTGACGCAAACTTCCATCAAAAGACAATTCTCCCAGAAACAGTGATTTTTCAGGAACAGGGAATTCCAAAACACTGCTTAAGATTCCAACAGCAATGGGTAAGTCATAAATAGAACCTTCTTTTGGCACGTCGGCTGGTGCCATATTAATTGTTATTTTTTTTGCAGGGAAATTAACATCAGAGCTTAAAATTGCAGTGCGTACTCTTTCTTTGCTTTCAGCAACTGATTTGTCTGGCAAACCAACAATTTCAAACCCTGGTAAACCTTTGTTTGCCAAATTTATTTCAATATCAACTTTTATAGTTTGGAGCCCCAAATTCGCCACAGAAGGAACTTTAATAAGCATATAATAAGTTTGTTATAATTTTAATAATTTTGTCTTTTTCGGTGCGGTCGCTTACGGCAATCAGTAATGCCAAAGCAACCAATGCGTTATCATTGATTTTTTTCTCGCCATTTTCCTTATAAAGATAATTATTTTTGTCCAAAAAATAGACAAATAAAAATGCAGCAACGCGCTTATTGCCGTCAACAAATGGATGGTCTTTTATAACAAAATAAAATAGATGCGCAGCTTTTTCTTCCAGCGAAGCATACAACTCTTTTTTATCAAATGTTTGGTAAATATTTCCGACAATTCCTTTGAGTTTATCGCTATTTTCTTGACCAAACAAATCACTTGCTTGTTTTTTAGAAATCAAATCCTTTTTTACGCTCTGAACAATTCCTACGGCACTTTCATATCTTAAAACAAATTTTGCTTTGCCGTTCTTAATAAGTCGAACTTTTTCCTTGTCATACTGCTCAAGTAAAGACAATGTTTTTGAATAATCGGACAACAGGCTTAAAATTTCCTGTTCCTGGCCGACCATAAGCTCGTTCCCTGATTTTCGCTTCAAAAAGTCAACCGTAGCTTGCAATTCTTTAAATCTATTTTGCACCTCCAGCAATCTTTTCTCGTTTACTGCATAACCCTTAATTAAATAATCTTTAAGCGTTTTAGTGGCCCAAATCCTGAACCTGATTCCCTGAATGGATTTAACTCTGTATCCAACAGAAATAATAACATCCAAATTATATAGCTCCACAATTCTTTTGACAGCTCTCTCTCCCTCCATTTGAACTATCTGGGATTTCCAGATAGTTGACTTTTTCTTCAACTCTTTTTCTCTATATAAATTTCTTAAATGTTCATTAATTGTTTTAACGTCTTTGTTGAAAAGCAAAGACATCTGTTTTTGGGTCAGCCAAACAGTTTCTTGATCCAGTTTTACATCAATTTTTATTTTCTTATCGGAAGTTTTATAAATAATTATTTCACCTTTTTTCGGCTCTTTATTTTTCATAATTGAATTATATAATCATAAGCCCAAATTCACCACAGAAGGAACTTTTATAAGCATATTTTTATGTTTTAATTTTCATTTTCCTTCGACTTTTTCGTAAACTCCAATTCCTGTATCTTCTACGTCTTCTGTAGTAATATTTTTTACTAAAGGATTCTTTTCCAAAAAAGTTGGGGCTATCCAATGTGCACCGAAAATTATACCGCCAAGTCTAGTTGCCCTTACAATTTCCCGCGTTAAAAATTCTTGGTATTCTTCATTAGGTAAAATAGCTCCATCAATTCCAGCCATAAGAAAATTGTCTATAGAATTATCTGGTATTCTTGCAACAAAATCAAGCATATCAGCAGGGACTCTAATTATTTTTACTTCTCCTCTTTTTCGAAAATCATGTATTTTAAAAGGCTGACTGGGAGTTTTGTTACTGTTCTCTGGGCTACGCTCTAAATAACGATCTACGACTATATGAGTATCAACTCCAAACCATACTGGAAAATAGCTATCTCCGCCCAATTCAACTAATAATTTGTCTCTTAGTTTTTCATTCATCACCCTTTGCAGTTCAGGTCTATAATTTTTTTGTTGGGGATTGAGAACGCCCCGGTCAAGATATGCCTCGCCTATGCCACTATATAGCGCATCTCTATCCCATCGTTTTTCCCTAGTCTTTTTTTCCACATCGGCGATTAGCTCATTATATCTCTGCATATTCGGATTTTTATATGACAAAAAACTTTCAAGATCAAATTCGAAATTTTCTTCTTCGATCAATTCGTGTCTTTCTGGATTTGGCATAATAATTATTTTTTAGTTTATATAAAATTTTTCACCCTCTTGGGTTAAAAAACCTTTAAGTTGCATTAAAGAAAGCGTTGTGCCGATTTTTGCAACTGAAACGCCAAAAAACCTTGCCATTTTATCTGCTTCCATTGGCTCTCTTTTTAGCTGGTCAATTATTTTTTGCTCTAAAGTTGTTGCTACGTCCGACGTAGCAACACTTTGCAACGTTGGACTTCCCACAATTTTTTGACTGGGTAAGATTTTGTAATGTTTTAAAATATCATTTGCCTCCACCACTGCTTCAGCCCCCTCTTTTATCAATTTTATTGTTCCTTTTGACACCTCTGAAGTAATCTGGCCTGGCAAAGCAAAAATTTTTCTTCCGTATTTTTTAGCATAGCTAGCTGTAATTAAAGAGCCCGAATTAAGGGCAGCTTCCGTAACCAAAACCGCTTTTGAAAGGCCTGCCACAAGGCGATCCCTTTGCACATAAGACCAATTTTGAGGCAAAAAATCCCCCTCATATTCAGAAATAATAAGGCCGTAGTTTTCTAAAATCTCTTGATAAAGCTTTTTTTGGCTGGGCGGATGCACAACATTTATTCCACAGGGCATAACAGCAATTGTCCTGCCCTTACATTTTACAGCAGCAGAGTGAGCTGCTTCATCGCCCCCATACATAAAACCAGAAACTATGGTGACCCCAGCTGAAGCCACTTCTGTTACTATTTTTTCTGTGGCTCTTTTGCCATAGGAGGTCAAGTGCCTTGAACCCACAACCGCCAAACAATTCTTTAAGATCCCTTCATCAAAAGTTCCTTTATAATACAGTTTTTTAGGGCCGTAACATGGCTGGAGGTTTTTTAATGCTTGTTTAAGCGCATTAGGATATTTTTTGCTATCAACAGTTATTTCACCTGTTTTAAACATTTTATTTCCACTTTACTTTCATATTATTGTACAACTTCTCAACACCCTATCCACACCCTGAATTTTATCATTTTTTCTCGCTGAATGGCGGGTATAGTTCTTTGTCAATTGTTCTTTCAAAACAATGCCTTCCCTCTGGATGGCTCCAGTTCTCTGAAAGGCCTTTTCCAGCTGGAGTTACTGGTCTGGCTTCACCATACATATCGCTTCCTTGCTTGTTAAATTCAGCGCACAATTCAAATGTCAAATTTTCTGCGTCTATTACATTATATTCGTAATTTTCTCCTGTTTGAGGGTCAAGAGGCACCATAAATCCAGA
Source organism: uncultured Candidatus Saccharibacteria bacterium (assembly GCA_964397155.1). Lineage (GTDB taxonomy): Bacteria > Patescibacteriota > Minisyncoccia > Minisyncoccales > Staskawiczbacteraceae > XYD1-FULL-39-28. Next base: position 2,694 of record CAYNHB010000024.1, on the reverse strand, counting down.
AATATCATCATTTAAATCAGATAGGGAATTGGGCAACTTTTCCTTGCTTTGCCAGTAATTTACAATTTGATATTGTGTTTCCTGCAAATCAGAAGTTTTTTGCTGGTCAAAACCCATCAATCTTGCTGTAGTGGGGGAGCCGACTAGAAAAAATCCCCCAACAACAACTGCTAAAACCAAAACGCCCGTGCCCCACGCAAAATATTTTGCTGATTTTGTGGGAGTTTCTCGCCTTACATCATCTAAGTAATACCCAAAAATTATCCCTGCCACCAAAAACACAGATAATGCCTTTAACACAAACCTTGTCGTGATTTCACCTCCTAAGAAAAAGTTAATCACTGTAATTAAATCGCCAATAATGACCAAGGCTGCAATAAAAAGAGTAAAATAAATAAGCCATTTTCTTATCTTTGATTCCCTGACAATTGCTTCTCTTCTATAAATTTTGTTTAAATACCAAGATACCAAAATAAACACAGGAAAAACTATTATTAAAGAAGAAACCGCAAACCTTATAGTTCCTGTGAAAGCAATGTAATTGTAATACCTGTTTAATACATCTGGAAAAAAGTAGTTTACAAACTGCCACAGCAAAGTTACAAAACTTACTGCAGACCAGTATAAAGTCACAATGGCTAAAAGATGCAAAAACACATCTCTTGGTATATTTCTTTTTATTTCTTGTTCCATATTTTTGCGGTAAGTATTTTATTACGTATTAAAATACTTATTTAAATACTTACCAAAATTAATTATAAATTTTATTATTTAAATATGCTTTTATTGCCTTCATGCTTGGGGGAAAAACCTTTTCTGGAAGTTCATTTAAATTATACCACTTCCACTCAGTTATTTCATCTGGCTCCATAACTTTTGGCTCTCCCTCAAAATCTTCACAAAGAAAAACTATCGTAACAAAATGAGCATCTTCAACAATATCGTCTGAAACGCTAATCACTTTGATTTTTTCTTTATTAATTTCAATACCTGTTTCCTCTTTTGTTTCCCTAAAAACGGAATCTCTTAACATTTCCTGAAAATCAAGCTTGCCTCCAGGCATTGTCCATGTGCCCTCGCCATGTAGTTCACTATCCGCTTTTTTAGGGTCATCGTGCCTTTTTCCAAGCAAAATCATGTCTTCTTTTATAATCATCACGCCAACGCCCACTCTTGGTTTTTGAAATTTTTCTTCCATATATTTTTCTTATGAAATGGTGGACCTGGGCAGAATCGAACTGCCGCCTCCCCGATGCGAACGGGGTGTTTTGCCACTTAACTACAGGCCCAAAGCCCTGTGTTTATCACGGGCAATTTGGTCGGGGAGCCGAGAATCGAACTCGGGCTATAGCGTCCCGAACGCTACGTACTACCATTATACTACTCCCCGTAAGGTTACGTTACTAGTTACGTAACCTGTTACGTAACCCAATACTTTGCTTTTGTCATTTCGTCTTTTTTGATTTCAACTTTTTCGCGGTCTTGCCTTGCTTTTTCTGATAGTTTTTGAAGCTCGTTTTCAGAAAGCTTTCCTAATTTTTTAATTTCTGTCTCTAAAAACTTTTTATTATTTTTTTTAGGATCTTCTAAAACTTGCCCCAATAAAACATCTAAAATTTGCCCCACCTTAGGCCCTGGTTTTATTTCCAGCATTTTCATAATCTCTTCTCCGTTTACTCCAATCATTTTAGCTGAAATAGGGTCGTGCGCTACTTTTTCAATAAGATATTTTAAGTGCCTTAATTTATAGGGTTCTGCTTTTGGCACCCCAGAACCAATTCTGTCTGCCATTCTTACTTGCAATAATTCATCGATATTTTCTTGGCCCACATTACGCGCCAAACGCCTTACAGAGGACTCTGTTACTTCTCCAACATTGTAATAAAACAAATGGTATCTTACAAGCTTTGTAATTTTTTCTACATCTTTTTTGGAAAATTTAAGCCGGTTTAAAATCTGGAATGTCATTTTAGCTCCCACAACTTCGTGGTTATAAAATGTAGCGCTTTCCCCCTGACCTGTTTTTACTTTGGGCTTTGCAATATCGTGCAATAAGGAAGCTAGCCGCACATGCATATTAAATTTCTTTTTAGCTGCATATTCTAATGACTTTATTGCATGCTGATAACAATCAAATTTGTGGTGCTTTGATTGCTGAACTCCGTAATTATCTAACAATTCTGGCAAAACATATTTTAGCAAATTTAACTCGCGCAATAACTCAATGCCTTCAGCCGGATTATCTGACATAATTATTTTTAAAAACTCATCTCTAATGCGCTCTTGTGAAATTGCTTCCAACCAAATACAGTTTTTTTTAATTGCCTGTTTAGTTTTTTCTTCAATATCAAATCCCAAAGTTGTAGCAAACCTCACTGCTCTCAACATTCTTAGCGCATCTTCGTTAAATCTCTTTTCTGGCTCTCCTACTGCCCTAACAAGTTTGGCTTTACTGTCTTTCTCTCCGCCGAATTTATCAATAATTTTAAATTTTGAATTGTTATTTTGATTTTTGATTTTTACATTTTGAATTTCTAACGCCATTGCGTTCACGGTAAAATCCCTTCTGCTTAAATCCTCCTCAAGTGTTTTTGCATATTTAACTTCGTCTGGGTGTCTTTTGTCTGTATATTTCGCTTCAAGGCGATATGTTGTAATTTCAACCTCTGGAATTTTGGCGCTGTCTGTTTTTGC
>CAYNHB010000023.1:0-11852 GCA_964397155.1 uncultured Candidatus Saccharibacteria bacterium | reverse complement strand
TTCTTTTCGTGAGTTGCTTGTTGCGTGGAAAGAATCTGTTGATATGCAAGGTGCCGCAGATGTAGTGGGTAGAATAGTTTTGTGGAGCCAAGAATATTTTATGTTAATGGATGAAATTTGTTATAGTAAAAAAGGTGCTATACCAGAGTGGAAAAAAAATAAAACGCTTGGAGATATCCCTAGATTTGAACAAAAAGATAGGTTGGGCCATAACAAATACTTAGATGCTTTTCATTCGTATCAAGCGGCAATGCATCATTTAATATCCCCGATGGCAGAAGAAGGCTTCAAATTTTAAAATTAAAATATTATTATTAAGTAAAAAATATGAGCTTAATTTATTATCCTATAATCATTTCTTTGTTTGCCATTGCCTATGTTGGGTTTTTGGTGATGCAAATTAGAAAAGCCCCTGTCGCAGGAGATAAAGCAGTGGAAATAACCTCTGCTGTGCAAGAGGGCGCAATGTCTTACTTAAAAAGGCAGTATAAAACAATTTCCATAGTTGGAATTGTTTTATTTATTTTGCTTTTCTTTTTGGGCTGGAAAGTTGCTGTTGGGTTTTTATTGGGAGCTGTTTTGTCTGGAGTTTCAGGATTTATTGGAATGATTGTTTCAACTCAGGCGAACACAAGAGTAGCTGAATCAGCAAAAAAGGGCTTGCCAAAGGCACTAGACATTTCTTTTAAAGGTGGGTTAATCACGGGTTTAATGGTAGTTTCTTTAGGATTGCTGGCAGTATCTCTGTATTATCTTTTTACAAAAGACATGAATGGATTGGTTGGGCTTGGCTTTGGAGCCAGTTTGATTTCTGTTTTTGCCAGAGTTGGCGGCGGGATTTACACAAAGGCAGCAGATGTTGGCGCTGACTTGGTTGGAAAAGTTGAAAAAGGAATTCCAGAAGATGACCCAAGAAACCCAGCTGTTATAGCCGACCAAGTTGGAGACAACGTTGGAGACTGCGCTGGCATGGCAGCAGATATTTTTGAAACTTATGCTGTAACAACGGTGGCTACTATGATTTTAGGAGCTTTGCTTTTTCCTACCAGCGTTCAGTTTGTTTTACTTCCCTTGATTATTGGAGGCATTTCAATTTTAGCTTCAATTGTAGGCAGTTTGTTTGTTCGCCTTGGAAAGTCAAAAAATATAATGGGAGCTATGTATAAAGGACTTGCGGTTACGGTTGCTTTGTCAGCTGCTGGTTTTTATCCTGTGTTTATGCGTTTGATGGCAAACCAGCCAGTTCCAGCCATTAATTTATACTTTGCATCTTTAGTCGGATTAGTGATTGCTGCTGGAATGTTTTTTATTACAGAATATTACACTTCAAAAAAATTCGGGCCTGTAAAATCAATTGCATTGGCATCTGAAACAGGTCACGCAACAAATATAATTAGGGGATTAGGTTTGGGCATGCAGTCAACTGCATTGCCGGTTTTATTAATAGCATTTGGAACAATAATCAGCTTTCAATTAGCTGGAATTTATGGAGTGGCTCTTGCTGTAATGGCAATGCTTTCAATTTCTGGAATTGTTGTTGGGGTTGATGCTTACGGCCCAATCACAGACAATGCTGGGGGAATTGCAGAAATGGCAGGAATGCCAGATAGCGTAAGAAAAATTACAGATGCTTTGGATGCTGTGGGAAACACCACAAAAGCCGTTACCAAAGGTTATGCAATTGCTTCTGCTGGCTTGGCGGCTTTAGTTTTGTTTTCTGCTTATACTGAAGAAGTTGGCACTGTAGGAACAACAGGATTCATTTTATCAGATCCAAAAGTTATAGCAGGGCTTTTGATTGGAGGCCTGCTCCCTTATTTGTTTGCTTCTTATTTAATGGGAGCTGTCGGCAAAACCGCAGGAAAAGTTGTTGAAGAAGTAAGAAGGCAGTTTCAGCAAATAAAGGGTTTGATGGCAGGCACAGAAAAACCAGAATACGGAAAATGCGTTGACATTGTTACAAAGTCAGCAATCAAAGAAATGTTATTGCCAGCTTTAATTCCTGTGTTGGCCCCAATTTTGGTTGGAGTGTTTTTAGGAGTTGAAGCGCTTGGCGGCTTGCTGATTGGAAGCATTGTTACGGGCTTATTTGTTGGAATTTCAATGACAACCGGAGGAGCCGCCTGGGATAATGCAAAAAAATATATTGAAGATGGTGAACATGGAGGCAAAGGCAGTTTTGCCCACCAAGCAGCAGTTACTGGTGACACAGTCGGCGATCCGTATAAAGACACCGCTGGCCCAGCAATAAACCCAATGATAAAGGTTTTGAACATAGTTGCTTTGCTGATAGTTGCTTTTCTTGTATAATCTAACATTCCATCCGGCTGAAACGTTAAAATCTAAACGGCTCACACTAGCTAGTGTGAGCCGTTTTCATTATGTTTTGATATGAAGTAATAAAAGTGATATATTAATAAACAGTAGTCCCACTGCGTGCCGGACACTGCTCGTCGCAGGACCGGCCCTGGCGCCAGTCAGTTTGGGTTTTGTCCAACCACCATTCTTGATTGGCGCCTCGTCATTGTTCTTTCTTTCATCCGTAGGCAGCTCCGTGCAGCTGCCTTTTTTCTTGCAAAATACCTTAAAATCCGATGGCTCAACGGCCGTTGAGCCATCCACCAAACCCCACCTAAGATGTGAGTTGAATTATAAGAAGAGGTGTGTTATAGTTTTTTTAGTGCGCGAGGAGGAGTCTTCGCTGTTGAAAATTAGGCAACCCTAACCTGCGGAGGTAAAATATGCGATATCTCATACAGGCGATGGCGATGCTTGTTGATCCTGCGCTTCTCTGTGTCGTTTTGATTTTAGCGAGTCATCCAAGCCTCGGAAATATTTTGGTTATTTTTGCGGGGATGTGGGCGTGGTATCGCGAAGGAATGTTTTTGCCCTGGCGGCCGTCTGTTATCAGGCAGTTTATGAAGAACGCCAAAAAAATGGGACTCTGAATTCCGTGAGGCCTTAAGTCGCGTCTTGCGCGAGTGCCTTGGTAGGAATACCTCGGCTTTTTTCTTGAAATTCCCCCAAAAAAGGATTAGATTGAAGTAAACGGTAGTTATTATGATTTATATTCATCAATATTTTTCTTTAGATACTGAGAAGAAAAAGGTTTTTGATGAGAACGGAAGAGAGTTATATTTAACAGGCAATGCGTATTGGCTTCTTTTGCTTTTGTGCGAAAAGTTTCCGCAAAGCCTTTCTCTTACCGATATTGATACTTATTTCGAAACGATAGTCTGTTCTAAAGGAACAAAAGGAAAAGGAGAGGAAAATCATGATTATACAGAGGATTATATCCGTCGATTGCGGAACGATATTCGCCGGGCTATAAATCAACAAGTAGTTGAATATAAAAATAAGGTTTATTCGATAATAGGAGAGGTGGAAAAAAGGGAAGAATTAATCTTGCCGATAGAAAAAGAGACAATGCCACTTTCTCTGTCTATTTTTCCGAAAGATAAAGCAACAAAAACACTATACTTTATTTTGATTTTTTTGTTAGTTGTTTTTTTATTTTCATCCGCCTATCATTTTCAAAAGTTTTATAGCTTATCAAATGCGAATAAAGCGAGCATCGAAAACGATATGATTTTAATCCCAGAAGGGAATTTTATTTTTGGGAGCACTGAGGAAGAGGCTTTATTCGCTTTTCAGCTGTGCGAAACCGAGGAGTGGGGTTATTGTTTGGAAGAAGATTATTTATCAGAATATCCACGGGCGGAGCTTTATTTGCCAGATTTTTATATCGACAGAAAAGAAGTTTCTAATGAAGACTTTCAAAAGTTTGTTGAAACAACAAAAAGAGCGGAACCAGCATATTTTGGTGATACTCGTTTTAATCAGCCTAGCCAGCCTGTAGTAGGGGTTAGCTGGCAAGACGCAGTTGACTATTGTGAATGGTTGGGCAAGAGACTGCCGACAGAGCAGGAATGGGAAAAGTCTGCAAGAGGTACAGACGGTAATTATTGGCCATGGGGGAATATTTGGGATGGTAGTAAATTAAACCACGGGAAGGGTGGTTTACCAGGTTATGATGATTCAGACGGGTACAAATATAGTGCCCCCGTTGGAGTTGAGTTGGGTGTTAGTCCTTTTGGTGCTTTGAATATGGCTGGCAATGTTTCTGAATGGGTGTTTGATGATTTTAATCCTTATAAAGGTAACGATAGATTCTTAAATGAAAGCTTTATGAATTCTTATAAAGTGATACGCGGAGGATCTTATATAATGGGTGGGGCTGAGAATAGAACCTCGGTTAGGTTTTATGACGAAAAAGAGTACTATGATGATAATTTGGGATTTAGGTGCGCTAAAGATATATAAAAAAAATTATTTATTTTCGTAAATAGTCGGCCTTACCGGTTTTTTGATTATTAAGACCGAAGTTCTAACGAACTTCGGTCTTGCTTCGGATGTATTATTTATAATAAAGGCAAACTTACAAAACATCCTATGTTTTTCTGTGGCGCCATGAGTGAAATGTCTCCACGAGATAAAACAAGGGATGCTTCAAAAACATGACAACCATGAAAGAAATAATAAATATCTTACCCGACCGAGCGATTTACCCTAAGCTCGGGCAGGCTGGATATTCTATTAGCGAGGCTATTGCTGAATTAGTAGACAATGCGATAGACGCTCGCTACGAAGATATGCCAGTATCCATAGAGATTGTTTTCGATAAAAATAGTGGTTCTATAGAGGTAAAAGATAATGGTATTGGTATGGAGAAAGAGGTAGCTGCTCGGTCTATAATTTTAGGTTATTCTAAAAAAGTAAATAAATTGGGGCAATTCGGTTTAGGGTTAAAAACAGCTTGTGAAAGCTTAGGAAAGAATTTTTCCATTTCTACCTCATATATTGGGTCTGATGAAGAGTATATTTTAGAGTTTGATGAAGAGGATTGGTTAAGAAGCGGTGATTGGACAAAATTTCCTTTGAAGATAAAAAAAGGAGTTGATAAAAATTATTCCGGCACAGTGGTAAAAATTTCTAATTTACGCGTATCGTTGTATCCAAACCTTATAACCAATATTAAACACCAGCTTTCGGATCGTTTTGCTCCCTTTCTCTTGAACAGAGAGGCAAAAATTAAAGTGAATACTCTTTGGGTAGAGCCAGAGCAGCCAAAAATTTTAAAAGGTTCTAAAAAATTATTCACTATTAGTCTTAGTGACGGCAAAGAGATTAAAGGTTGGAGTGGCATTTTAATGGAGGGTTCTCAGGAGAAGAGCGGTTTCAATCTTTTTCGTTATGGTCGCCTCATCCGCGCTCACGAGAAGCTCGGTTATAATTATCATCCATCAAAAATGTGGATTGTTGGAGAGGTTCATTTAGATTGCGTCCCAGTTACTCATAATAAGCGTGAGTTTATAACTACTTCTCTAGAATATGAGGAATTTTTTGAAAAGTTTCAAGAAGTTATTAAACCCATTCTCGCAGAAGCACAACAAAAACATAGAGAATTAAAAATTCGTGATTTGTCGCCAGAGAAGAAAGAGACATTAAAAGATAATTTATTTAAGACCATTAACGATATGGGAGAATATAAAGAGTTAGCTTTTCCAGCGACGGGAAAACAAGCTAATAGAAGCACAGATGAAAAGGGAGAGTTATTTGAACAAGAGCGTCGTGATCTTTCTGAAGAGGTTGGAGAAACAAAGATTTTGTTAAATGTTGATGATGTGAGGGATAAAAAAAGAATACGTAAACCTAAAAAGAAACAACCCAATAAGGTCAGGTTTCTTACAGTTGCTGGTAAAAAATACCAATTTGATTGGGATTGGAGAGATCTTGATGAGCGCACTCCGAAGTTTGCTGAGCTTGATAAACAACAAAATAAAATAATAGTCTATTTAAATAGTCGTTTTCCTGCATTAACAATAGTTAAAGATGAAATCTTCTATATAGCTACATTTGTTGCAGAAGGGATAGCAGAAGTTTTTTGCAGCGAGAATAATCGTTCGCTTGACAGAGTGCAAGCATTGCGAGATGAGACATTGTATAGGCTTGCCAAGATTATAACTGAGGACATCGATATCAAAAAAGGTCGAAAGTAAAAAAATACATAAATAAAATTATTAATATGAGAAGAATTCAATTAGTTTGGAGGGGGTATTATAGTTATACTAAGGATAATGTCGTGAAATATGCGCCCCAAAGAGCTGGTGTTTATAAAATATCTTTTGAACAAAGCGATGGAACCTTGGAGGTTAGATATATCGGACAATCAAACGATCTTTTCCGTAGACTGAAAGAACATTTAGACTCAGATAATGAGCAAAATAAGTGTCTCGCGGAGAGAATCAAGAAATATCATTCTAAATTCTCTTTTGCTGAAATAGTATCCCAGAATGATCGAGATGGTGCTGAAAGGGCATTATATGGTCATTATAGACCGTTTTGCAATGATTCCGACGCGATTCCCGAGGGCCTGGGCATAGAGATAAACTATAAATAGGCCTCCTTTTTATTCACAAAAATCGCCTAAGAGGCGGTTTTTGGCTTGAAAATACCTCAAAAAAGGATTAGATTAAAGTAATAAAAGATAAAAATTAATTGAGAAATAAATTTATGGACAAAAGGTTGTCAAAAATTTTAAACTTTATTGAAGAGATTGAAAAGCTGAAGCACGTAAAACGCATTAATACTCTTTCTGATGTTTCTCGCCAGGAAAGCGACGCAGAGCACAGCTGGCATTTGGCCATGATTATTTTATTGCTTAAAGACGAATTGGGTGAAAAGTTTAATGTTGAAAAATCTATAAAAATTGCTCTTGTGCATGATTTAATAGAAGTTTATGCGGGTGATTATTGGCCTTCAAACAAAAAGGAAAGGCGCGAGAAAAAGATTCGCGAGGAAGAGGCGGCCAGAAAACTGTTTTCTAAGTTGCCAAAAGATTTGGAAAAAGAAATTAAAGGGTATTGGCAGGAGTATGAAGATGGCGAAACAATTGAAGCCAAAACAGTAAAAGCTTTAGACAAAATTGTTTATCCTCTGCATTATGCCTTGTCTGGAACAATTGTTTGGCATAAGCAGCAATCTTCAAATGGTGGCAGGAGAGTTTACGGCCGTCCGCATGTAAAACACAATAAGATTCTTGCTGGAATTTTTGAGCATTATAATTTACGGGTTGATAAAACAAAGAAAATTAGACTTGAGCCAGAGAATCAAAAGCTAATAAGATTAATTTAATAAATTTATGGGAAAGCAACGGCATAAAATTGTACCAGCATCTTATTTGGCTTTAATAAAAGACAACAAGATTTTGTTGCAAAGGCGTTTTAACACCGGATACCAAGACGGCAAATATTCACTTATTGCGGGGCATGTGGATGAGGGGGAAACTTTTACTAATGCGATAATAAGAGAAACAGAAGAGGAGGCTGATATTATTCTCAAACCAGAAAATTTGAAAGTTGTACATGTGATGAACAGAGACGCTCCTGAAGGAGCCGCAGGCGCCAACGAAAACAACGAAAGAATAGACATATATTTTTTAGCTGACAAATGGGAAGGTGAAGTTAAAAACAAAGAGCTAAATAAGTGTGATGATTTGTCTTGGTTTGATTTAGATAATTTACCGGAAAACGTAATCCCCTATGTGGTTCAGGCCATAAACTGCATAAGAAATAAGAAATTTTACAGCGAACACGGCTGGAAGGAAAATTAAATATTATTTAAGAGGAAAAATAAATTAAAGTGAGTTTATATTAGAGTGCGGTTTTTTGCCACGTGGCAAAAAACCGCATACTAGCCAGGTTGCCGTATGACAACCTGGCTAAGATAATTGATTTTTAGTGTGATTTTTGGTATAGTAAAGATGCAGTAAAATTATAAAACATGGTTAGAGAATTCACAGCAATATATAAAAAAAGCGGGAAGTGGTATTTGGGCTGGATTGAGGAAATACCTGGAGTAAATACCCAGGGAAGAACTCTTAAAGAGGCAAAAGAAAACCTGAAAGAGGCGGTTTTGTTAATTCTTGAAACAAACAAGTTGATAAACAAAAAAGAAGCCAAAGGCAAAATTATAAAAGAACCTATTTCTATTTCCACCGAATAAGATGAAGCGCAAAAATTTAATAAGACACCTTTTAAAAGAGAGATGCATTCTTTTGAGAGAAGGCGCCAAACACAGCGTCTTTTTTAATTCTCTCACCAAAAGGGTTTCAACTGTGCCGCGCCACAGTGAGGTTGATGATTTTTTAGCCAAAAAGATTTGCAAAGATTTAGGGATAAGCCAACCAAAATAAAAATATTATTAAATTTATAAAAATATGGATAATGCTTTTTTGTGGTATCAAAGCTTAGCTAAGCCATTGTGGGCGCCACCTTCTTGGATTTTTGGGCCGGTTTGGACTTTTTTGTATGTAATTATTACCATTACTTTTGGTTTTGTTTTTTACAAGGCGTTTAAAAAACAATTGCCGTGGATAGTGGCTTTGCCTTTTTTGCTTAACTTGGTTTTTAATTTTGCTTTCACGCCAATTCAGTTTGGCTTGCAAAATAATTTGCTGGCAGCAGTAGATATTATTTTGGTTTTGGCAACCTTAGTTTGGGCAATGGCTGTAATTTATCCAAAAATCCGTTGGGTGTTTTGGCTGAATATCCCCTATGTGCTTTGGGTTTGTTTTGCAACAATTTTGCAAATTACTATTACATACTTAAACATGGACAGCACCCCATATATTTTAATAGCTTTAGTTACGTTTGGCATTTTGGCTCTTTTGGCGCTTGCCATGCTTTTTCGCATGAGAAAACAACACAAGCCCCTTTCAAAACTTGGGGCAATTTCGTTGGGCCTTGTTATTGCTGGAATTGTTTTTAGTGAAAACCGGATGCTAGGATACAGCTTAATAGGAGCTGGCGTGATTCTGGCTGTAACAGATATTTTTATAAAGTCAAAAAATAAAACCAGATAGGTTATCAAGTAATAACCTAAAAGTAAAAAGGTCATCTTAACGTATGTTAAGATAAAACAAGCAAATAATAAATTTATAAACGGGGGGGATTTTTGAAATTATTAAAAAGACGCCAGATATCTTGTGATATCTGGCGTTAGGGGTTGGGGAACGTCACATTCCGTCTTCTTCGTCTTCCAGGGCAGCTGGAGTCGGGCGATGCGGTATAGCGACGTGCGGAAGCGGTTCGTCCGGCCTGTCATCTTCGTCTTCCAGGGCAGCTGGGATTTCCTTTGATAAAATGCGGCGGGTAAGGGGATCATTCATGGTGCTTCTCCTTTTGGAGGCCGAGGGAACGAATTAAGAAAGATCCATTTTTATTATAGGAATAAGCATTTAAACATGTCAAGCGCCAGTCAGGTTATCATGTGATAACCTGAAACTATAAAATATTATTAAATTTTTTTTAAAATATGGATATTACATTATTTTTTGCTCAGCTTTGGGGGAGTTTCTTTTTGGTTTTTGGCTTGCTCTTTATTATTACTGGCCAACTGGGCAGAACAATAGAGATGACCGATGACAAGGCATTTGTTATCTCAACTGGCTACATCACTTTTCTTATGGGGCTTGTAACAATTATTCTGCACAATGTCTGGGTTTGGAACTGGCCTGTGGTAATTACTGTTTTGGCTTGGTCTACCATGATAAAAGGCATTATGAAAATTGGATTTCCAGACACCATTCATAAACAAGCGCAAAGATTCAAAAAAAAGCAATGGCTAAGCGCGGTTTTCTTGATTATTTTGGGAGCATGGCTATTATGGATGGGGATTTTGGGATAAAAAATAATTTTAGTTAAGGTTTGAACGGCTCAGTCCGCCTTAGGCGGACTGAGCCGTTTGGGTTGGGTTGCAGAAACACAAAAAATGATGTATTGTAATAATATTATTTGTAAAAATATATTATAAAATATTTTATGGAGATTAAACAAAAAAAATTGCCAAAGTCGCAAATTGAGTTGGAGTTTGAACTAACTGCTGAAGAGTTTCAGCATCATTTTGAGCACGCCCTTTCACACATGAAAAGCCATGTAAAAGTTGACGGCTTCAGGCCTGGGCAGGCGCCAAACAAATTGGTTGAGGAAAAAATAAAGCCAGAATCACTTTTAATGGAAGCAGGAGAGCATGCTGTAAGGCACGTTTATTCTGATTATGTTAAGGAAAACAACTTAGAGCCCATTGGCAACCCCGAAGTTAAAATTTTAAAGATAGCAAAAGGCAGCCCTTTTGTTTTTACAGCAACATTTACAGTTTTACCTGATGTTGAGCTGCCTGATTATAAAAAAATTGCAAAAACAGTAAAAGGCAAAGATGCCATCGTTTCAGAACAAGAAGTGCAGGATTCGTTGAATTATTTGCAAAAAACAAGGGCAAAATTTTCTCAAGTTGCAAGACCCGCTGAAAAAGGTGACTTTGTTGAAATTACATATCAAAACAAAGATATTGAGAACAACAAAGAAATGTCAGACAGGTTTATTTTAGGGGAGGCAAAAATGATGAAGGGTTTTGAAGACAATGTTGTTGGAATGAGGGCAGGTGAAGAAAGAGAATTTAAAGCAAAATTTCCAGAGAACAATGTAAGAAATGATTTGGCAGGCAAGGAAGGCGAATTCAAGGTAAAAGTGAAATCAGTGCAAAAAATGGAATTGCCTGAAATTAATGACGAATTTGCAAAACAGCTCGGTGTTTTTTCCGCCCAAGGCGGACCAGCCTCAGGCTGGGACACTCTTGATGCTCTGAAAGACAGCATTAAAAAAGGTTTGACAGATGAAAAAACAGAAGCAGAAAAGCAAAGGAAAAGAGGCGAAATTTTAGAAAAAATTGCTGAAAAAATGAAATTTTCCGCCCAAGGTGGACCCGCCTCTGGCGGGGAGTTGCCCCAAATACTTATTGACCAAGAAAAGCAAAGGTTAATGGAGGATTTAAAACAAAGAGTTACCAAGAATATGAAGGGTTTTTCCGCCCAAGGCGGACCAGCCTCGGGCTGGGAGCAGTATTTAACTGCCGTGAACCAAACAGAGGAGCAGCTTAAAGAAACATTTCAAAAAGAAGCTGAAAAACGGCTTAAAGGATTTTTGGTTTTAAGGGAAATTGGCAAGAAAGAAAAAATTGAAGTCAGCGACAAAGAGTTGGAAGAAGAAACACAAAAAGCATTAGAAAATTATAGGCGACAACATGCAGGGCACGATCATGACGAAATTGACATAAACCAATTAAAAGAGTATACTAAAGGCGTGCTATTTAACGAGAAAGTATTTAAATTATTAGAACAATGAAAAAGATAAAAAATATAATTTATCACTTTGAAGTTGTTTTTGATCCAAACGGCCAAGGATATACTGTTATGGTTCCCAAGCTACCTGGTTTGGTTACTGAAGGATCTAGCTTAAAAGAAGCAAAAGAAATGGCAAAAGATGCTATTCGCTGTTATATTAGAGCTTTGTTAAAGGAAAAATCGGCAGACAAATGTAAAATAGAAAAGTTAAAAGTAGCAATTTAGTTTTGTGCCAAAGCTTCCTAGGATACCTTCCATATTGGTCATAAAAGCATTAAAAAGAGCGGGTTATTTTGAATATCACTATTCTGGTAGCCATGTCCAACTACGACATGTTTCAGACAAAACGAAAAGAGTAACAATTCCGTTTCACAGGAAAGATTTAAGCCCAAAGACATTAAAATCAATCATAAACCAAGCAGGTCTAACCGTAGATGAGTTCATAAAATTACTAAAATAATAATAAATTTAATTTTCAAAATTATGAAAAATCAAAAAGGAATTTCAACTTTAGCTGGCATAATAATTATTATTGTCGTGGCGGTTGTGCTTGTTGGCGGAGTTTTTGCGTATCAATACCTTGCGACACAAAAAGCAGACAACCAGCTTTTGA
>CAYNHB010000022.1:0-13828 GCA_964397155.1 uncultured Candidatus Saccharibacteria bacterium | reverse complement strand
TGAACCCAAAAAATCTTGGCAAATACTATACAATCTGCCTGCCGAGGCGCGAAGCACCGAGGCAACAAACTCGCAACATACAATTTGGCTCCGGTGGTAGGATTCGAACCTACAACCCACTCCTTACACTTGTCCCTATGTTTCCATTGGGGGTGGACTATATCATCCCCGCTAAGCGGGGCGAGGCGCTTCCCCTAATCCCGTAAAGCGGGACGGGTACTCCTAAAAAGGATAGTCTCTACACCTTCCCCGCTTATGCGGGGCTTGGCTCGGGATTGCCCTTACGGGTTTCCCCGAATTCACCTCGTTTTTCCATCCTGCATTTCTGCAGGAGGCTGCAAAAGTTTACAGGGAGTCGCTCTACCATTGAGCTACACCGGATTGTTGTTTTTATAATACTAAATAAAAATAAAATTTTCAAGTAGTCTCTTTTTAGTTTGACAAAAAACAATAAAATGCTAGTCTAAAGATAACGTTGTCTACTGTTCGTTGAGTACTAAATAAGGAGATTGGTGATGAAGAAATTTTGGAGTATGCTCAAAGCCTCATTCCCCTACATTCTTTGGGTTATAACGATGGCCGTCCTGGCATACATTGCCGGAAAGCGTGAGACGTGGTACGGGTGGTTGATAGAGGCTTTGGCCATATCTATAGTCGCAATCTGGATTGTAGAATTTGTTTTGTCATTCCCTTTGGGATTCGACAATAAGATACCTCAAGATCCCTATACAGAATATTACCCTAATGACTATTATTCAAATTACTCCTCCGGAAACGATTCGGGAGGCTCTGAAAACAACGGATAAGTATATACCTCTCAATGCAAATGGATTGCAACGAGAGGGTTTTTTTATAAAAAATAGATTCCCCAAACGGAGCATCCAGAAATGCCGAAGGCCTGCGCTTTCGGCATTTAAGTTTTTTTGATTGATTTTTGGAAAATTATGTATTATACTAATTATAGTTGATTAACAGCTTGTCTTAGTAAGGCCTGGGTGTTCCAGGTCCTGAAAAGACGAGCAATGACAAAGGAGATTTGTCATGACGCGCATTTGTGTCACCCCCCAGCAGGTCCGAAAAATACACGACAGGCTTGGGGAAGTCGTCCGCAGAGTAATGGAGGGCTCTATCACTTTCGAACCCACCATGGATGCCCTCCAAAGCATCATTGAGGGCAAACATGAACCGGAAAGGAAGTCCAAGAAACCGCGGATGCAGATTTGCCAGGCGTTCGATGGCTGCCGATGCACCATCTGCGGAGGGTATTTTGGCGACGGCGACGACATCTGCCAAAATGGCCACATGATCGGCCAAACCTACCCCGTCCTTCGCTGACCAAGGCAAACTCCTAGCCCGACACGGGCATGGGCGTTGGTAAAACACCAACGCCCTCTTTTTTTAATTTGACAAAAAACAACAAAGTATTAATATAAAATTGGATTGTTCTTTGATCTCTTAAATAGGAGAAAGTTATGGGCAATTTAACAGCAGTGCTTGTTTTTACCTTTATGTTTGTATTCTTTTTGATAATAGTTCATTTTTCAAAAGAAAAATGCCCAAAATGCGGGAAAAGAGGCGGGATTTACAGATATTACGATGACAGATATGAGGAAGAGGGATTACCCGGCGAAGCCTTTAATGTAACCGGATGTAAAAAATGCGGCTTCAAAAAAGAAACATATTTAGGCGAAACTAGAGACTGCGGCAATCTATAATAATCCAATTCATACCCTGCGCAATGTCCGTGGGGCTTTTTTTATGCAAAATAAAGCGAGTTTTGCCTCGCTGGGAATTTTGTAGTATAGTGAATATTACAAACATGCCAAAAACAGTTTTAAATATTTCAAATTTAAGCAAAACCTATTCAGGAGGTTTTGAGGCCTTAAAAAATGTTTCGCTTGAAATTGAGCAAGGCGAAATTTTTGGCTTGCTAGGCCCCAACGGCGCAGGCAAAACAACGCTTATCAATATAATCGCCGGCCTTACCAAAAAAACTTCCGGCCAAGCCCTTGTGCTCAGCAAGGATGTTGAGCGTGACTATCGATTTACCCGAGCAAAAATAGGCGTAGTACAGCAAGAACTTAACACCGACCCGTCTTTTACAGTGGAGGAAGTTGTAAAATATCAAGCCGGTTATTTTGGCATTTTGCATGCTGACGCAAAAGTTAAAGAAATACTCAAAAATCTTAGCTTGTGGGACAAACGCAAAAGTACCGGGCGGGCACTATCTGGAGGCATGAAAAGAAGAGTAATGATTGCCAAAGCGCTTGTGCATGATCCTGAAATTCTTTTTCTTGACGAACCAACCGCAGGCGTTGATATTGAACTCAGGGAAAACCTCTGGAATTTAGTGCGCGATCTGCAAAAAATGTCAAAAACTATTATTCTCACCACACACTATCTTGAAGAAGCGGAGGAATTAGCCGGCCGCATCGGCGTAATCAACCACGGAAAATTGATATTGGTTGAAGAAAAACAAAAACTCCTTGACCACCACAGCAACCAAAACTTAAAACAAATCTACACAAAAATTATTCAAGAAGATAGAAAAAAAATACAAACATGAATTACGTTGGCATATACACATTAGCAAAAAAAGAAATTAAGCGCTTTATGCGCGTGCCATTTCAGACATTAGGCCAGCCCGTTGTGACAACAGTGCTTTACTTTTTAGTTTTTGGCTATGCAATTGGCAACCGCATAGGCGCAATTGAGGGAATTTCATACGGTGAGTTTATTATGCCAGGATTAATAATGATGAACATTGTTATAACCGCTTTTTCGGGCGTTTCCTTTGGGCTGCTTTTTCCTAAGATTATGAATACAATTAGCGACATTCTTGTCTCACCCATGTCTTACACAGAAATCGCGCTGGGCTTTACCATTGCCTCTGTGCTGCGCAGCATGGTAGTGGGCGCGCTCATTTACCTTACAGCATTATTTTTTATACCCGCGCGAATCGACCATGCATTGTTTTTAATTTTCTTTACCGTATTGGTTGCTGCAACTTTTTCGCTTTTTGGCATTATTATCGGCATCTGGGCAGAAAACTTTGAACAAATATCCATTTTCCCCACATTTCTCATTATGCCTCTTAGTTTCTTGGGCGGTGTTTTTTATTCAATTGATATGCTGCCGCCGATTGCTAAAACAATTTCAATGTATAATCCCTTTCTCTATATGATCAGTGGCATGAGATATGGCTTCTACGGATTCTCTGATGTCTCTCCTATCGTAGCTATTGCAATTGTGGGCGTTCTGACGCTGGCGCTGCTTATCTTTGTCAGCTATTTGCTCAAAACCGGCTACAAACTCAGAAACTAATAACGTTACCCCTCACGTGAGTTTTTTTATACAAAAAAAAGACGGGGGTGTTCCCGTCTATGCGCTGTTAGTACAGAGAAAACATTTCCCTGGCGATTTGAGCAGCGCCTAAAAACGAATCCAGATCCTTCGGCTCTTGCGGAGAAAAAAGAAATTCCAGACCATCAACCCAAGAAGGGTCGATTATGTTATCTCTCATTCTCCGCTTAATCATTGCAAAAACCGTTCTATCCAGCCTCAGGGCAAACTTACCTTTGAAAATCATGGCTTCCACACGAACACAGGAAAGCAATATTGCGAGAAATGTAGCCATTCCTTCTACAAACACCTCTTCTATGCTTACAGCCCATTTTCCTCGCTTGGGCAGTTCTTGGTCAAAAAATGCGCACGGGTGCATGCCATCAGGAATATCAATTTTCTGAATGCCCGTTTCCTGAACTATTCTGCGCGTCATGGCATCTCCGCTTAAAACGGCTTCTGCGCATCCCCTATTTCTGCACCCGCAAAGGGACGCAAAAGGCGAAGTAAAAGCAGGCATATGCCCGGCTTCTGTTTCTGAAATAATCTTGCCGTTCACAACAAGCCGTACTCCTATTCCAGAACTTATGGTCATCCCCCAAAAACTCGACATGTGTGGAAACAATAGAGCCATTCCTGTTGCTGCTGTTTCCATGTCATTAGCAATGCAGGTTGACAAATCAGTCGCCTCGCGTATTTTCCCACCCAAATCAACGCCATTGAGCGCTGGGATATTGGGCGAAACCGCAACATACCTGTGATGCTGGATTGTTCCAGCCGTAGCAACAGAAATTGCCCTTGTACCATGACAAGTGCTTTTCACAAATTCTATGACTTGACCTAAGCTAGCAACAGGTCCGCTCCTAGACAAGTTTTTCACCGCTTCTCCGTTTGGTGGCGCATCAGGATCAACGCATGCCGAGCGGAGGCCACCGCCGCCAATATCAATAACGCAAATGGGTAATGACATCTCTCTTCTCCCTGTGACTGAAATTGTAAAAGGACCGAAAACTTACCAATACTTATTATAAGCAAAAAGTGCTATGTGTCAATTTTAAAACCCGCCCGATTCGCCAACTGGCGAATCGGGCGGGTTTTTGGTAGAATAAAATAAAAATTATATAAAAAATGTATAGAAAAGGCAAAAAACCAGATTATTATACAGAGCTTGCAAAAAAACAAAACTACCCTGCCAGATCTGTTTACAAGTTAAAAGAAATAGACGAGAAATATGGCGTATTTAATAAAGGAAACAGGGTTTTGGATTTGGGGTCAGCTCCGGGCTCTTGGCTTTTGTATGTTTCTAAAAAAGTTGGCAGTAAAGGAATTGTGATAGGAGTGGATATTGATGAAATAAAAATACCTAAGAAAAATAATATTATTTTCATCAAGAAAAGCGTTTTTAATTTTAAGGAAAATGATTTTTCCGCCTCGGGTGTGGGAGCAGGCTCGGGCTGGAAGTTTGACGCAGTTATTTCAGATATGGCGCCCAAAACATCAGGAATAGATTTTTTAGACGCAGGAAAATCACTGGAATTGTCTGAAAAGGCCTTTAAAATTGCGGAATTATTTTTAAAGCCCGGAGGTAATTTTGTGTGTAAAATTTTTGACAGCAAAGAATCATCTGATCTCTTTACGGAAATAAAAAAATCCTTTGAATTCTCAAAAAGATTTAAGCCGAAGGCAGTGACAAAACAAAGCAAAGAATTTTATATTATCGGAAAAGGATTCAAAAATTAAGCATCTTGATTTTTTGAAAGATTCGTGTATAATGAATATATGACAGGCGTTACAATAAGAAGAGAAAAAATAAGCAAAGAGCAGTTTTTGATAGAACATAATAAACTGTCCCCTGCCGGGCTGGAAGCCACTTTAGCTTTACTCAACAAATTTCAAGAAGAAAAAAAGCCGCTTTTAAAAGATAGCGCCTGGTCAATAGACAAACATAGAATTCCTTTTATAACGTGGCTCCTTAATCTAGCGAGAACAAAAGAAAAACAAATCAGCAAAGAACCAGAACAAAACAAACTAACACAAAAACAAATCTTCAGAAACTATCCTGAAACCCACTTGAAGAATTAACATAAGCCAACAAAACACATAAAACAAAAACTCCCCCGCTGAGCGAGGGAGTTTTTTTATGCTGCACTGTTTAAAATAGAAATTATTTCGTTAAATATCTTATTTGACATATAAAGCTTTTTCATTTCCTCTTTTACGCCACTATCTACTTTTTCTCCAATCACATCTTCTATCTTGTTGTAAATAGATTTTACAGAGTCAAACTCAACCACCCAATCATTAAGCCCTAATTTTTTAAATGTTTCAGCTACGCCCATATTTGGGTTAACTATAGCTGGAGTTCCAGAAGCCAATGCTTCCTTTGCTACGTTTCCATAGGTTTCGAAATGAGAAGGGCTAATAACCACTCCCATGTTCCTATAGAATGAAGCTAATTTTTTATTGCTTGTTGGCTTGTGAAATTTAATAACCTTTGAAAGCTTTTTGTACTTTTTATTTTTTGAATTCAAGTCTGTAATCACGTTTACCACAAATTTAGCTCCCTTCTTTTGGTTATATTCAGCTAATTTTTCGCAAAACTTAACATTTTTAATTCCTGACCACCTGCTTACAATTCCAATATTAGCATTTTTTCTCTTGTTTTTCTCAGAGAAAAAATGATCCGACACAGGGTTTGGCAAAATAGAACACTTTTTTATCTTATGGCAAAATACTTCCTTTTCAACTACATCTTTTGTAATTTTTGAAGGAAAAATATAAAATAAGTGCTTTTTATCGAAACATTTTTCCATCTGTAAGAATAGATTTCTTTGGTGCTTTTTCCAATTTTGAGTTTCCTTTGTTAAAACCCCGTGATAATGGGAAACAGCAGGAACACCTTCTCTTTCAGAAGCAATAAGCAAACACCATGGCATAAAATATGTGCCGTTAATCAAAACCAAATCCGGCTTTTCTTCTCTAATTGCCTTTTGGTATATTTTGATTATATTTTCAAACTTTTTTTGAACATCAGTTAAAGTTTTGGCTTTTTGGGTAACTTTTGCAATATTAGGAACCCTAACTCCTGCAGATATAGTGCTTGTTCTTTTACAGACTCTCTTTTTATAACTGTTTCTTTTACGGTCCATTATATTAACTGCCACAACATTTGTATCGTTTTTTTTACTTTTTTCTATAAAATCCATGAAAGCAAAAACCACTTGGGCAATCCCAGCTGTTTGAGCAAATCTTATATTTGTTAAAACTTTCATGTTTTATAAATTTATTCTTAATAAAAAACTCAAAACATTATAGATCTGAGCGATAAGAATAATTAACGTTGTATATAGTTAATTATAGCACTTTTTATAACAGTTTGTCAAGTCAAAAGCTCTGTTTTTTTGCTCTGCTTTCTATCCCCTATTAAGGGCCTGCTCTTGACCCGAACAAAGCAAAAAGTGTCCTTTTGAACACTTTTTGCTTTGTTTTTGTAATAAAAATAAGTTATGACAAGTGTTTGGAAACCAACTTTGTCATTTCAAACATATTTACTGTGCCTTTCCCGCCAAAAACAGCTTTTAATTTGGCGTCAGCGTTGATATTCCTCTTGTTGTTTTTATCTTGCAGGCCGTTTTTCTTGATGTATTCCCACAATTTTTTTACAACTTGAGAACGAGGCATCGGTCCTTTACCCACCACGGCTTCTAAGTCTGCGGTGAGTTTTAGCGGCTTCATAAAAGCCGAATTTGATTTACCTGGCATATCTTCGTGAAACTTTAGAACATACAATCTGAAACTTAGTTTCACATTTTATGTTTTGCGTTTCAAGATTAAATTAATTTTACTTTTATTGTCTTACTATTATCTTAACCCAATATAAGGGAAATTACCAGTGTTTGCAAGGTTTTTTATCCACAAAGTGATTGTTGGGCGATTTTTTATGGATTTTCACTTTTCTATATAAAAATTATTTTGTATAATAGATATATGGATATAATAGATATAATTTTATCAGTAATTAATTTTTTGATTTACCCCACATGGCATTTGGTTGTGCTTTTTGTGGTCTTGCTCGGGCTTGTTGCTTGGAATATGTATAAGTCCTGGGGATTTTAGAATAAGTTAATAATAATCTTCTACTTTTTTAAGTTCTCTGTGCCTTCTTAGCTTTTCAAGGGCTTTTGCTTGAATTTGACGGATTCTTTCACGGGTTACTCCAAACTGCTCCCCTGTTTCTTCAAGAGTGTGCATTACCCCGTCGTCCAAGCCAAACCTCATACCTAAAATTTTAAGCTCTCTTGGACTTAGTTCGCTGGAAATTTCTTTCAGGCGCTCTTTTAAAAGTTTTCTTGATGCTTCTGTGTTTGGAGCTATTGTTTTGTCATCTTTTATAAATTCTGCCAATACGCTGTCTTGTTTGTCTTTATCTTCTCCAACCGGAGTTTCAAGAGAAACTGCTTTTTGGGCTATTTTTCTTATATGATGAACTCTTTCAACCTCCAATCCCATTTCAGCTGCAACTTCTTCTGCCAATGGTTCTCTTCCGAGCTCCTGCAACAACTGTTTTCTTATTTTTGTGTATTTTGAAATTGTTTCAATCATATGCACTGGAATTCTGATGGTTCTTGCCTGATCAGCTAAAGCCCTGGTAATTGCCTGCCTTATCCACCAAGTAGCATAAGTTGAAAATTTATAGCCCTTTCTCCAGTCAAACTTTTTAACAGCTCTGAATAGTCCCAAATTCCCTTCTTGTATCAAGTCCAGCAAAGTTAGGTTTGGAGATCTTCCCACATATTTTTTGGCAATAGAAACCACTAGGCGCAAATTTGCCACAGCAAGCTTATTTTTTGCGTCTTCATCCCCCGCCTCAATCCTTTTTGCCAATTCTTTTTCTTCCTTGGCTGTTAAAAAAGATGATTTTCCTATTTCTTTTAGGTACATTTGGATAGGATCTATTTTCCCTGCAAGGGCTTTTTTGCCTTTCTTTTCTTTTTTTGACTTTACTTCCAAAAATTCCGGCATATCTTTTATCTCAACAGCCCTTTCTTTCAAATTGTCGTACAAATTCTCCAAACCCTCTATATCTTTTTCCACATTTGGAAAAACATACAAAATCTCTGAGGTTGTCACAAATCCTCTTTCTTCCCCTTTTTTGTAAAGCGCCTTCAGCTGGTCTTCGTTTATAACAGGCCTGGCTCTCCTTGTTGCTTTTGCCTTTTTTATCTTTTTAGGTCTTTTTTTTGGGGGCCTTTTTTTCAAAACTTTTTTTAGCTTTGTTTTTTTGGTCTTTTTCATATTATGCGCTTAATGGTTGAATTTTATCTAATTGTTTGCAATTATGCAACTCTTTTGCTTTTTTATCAAACTCTTTTATAATCTCTTCTTTTTTTTTCTCGTCCTTTTCATCATTTATGGCTGACATCATACTATTTAGAATATTTTTTAATTTTATATTTTTTAGTTCTGAAAGGCAAAGCTTTATTTCTTCAGCTGCATCTTCTGTGTATTCAACCTCTGCCATCAAAGCTAAAGAATTCAAAAATTCCTTATATTCTGGTTTTTGGGACATGTCAGCAAAAACCGTTTCACAACTCAAATCTTGCTTTTTTACTTCTTGTATAAACTTTTTTGATTTCTCTCCAAATAAATCACAGTTTTCGTTTGTGACTAAATCCAAATTTTTTGGCTCTTTTATGACCAATGAAATAATTTTCTCTTCCAAAAGTTTTTTCCTGCCAGCCCCAGACAAGTCTTTTGCTTTATCTATTCTATTGTTCTCAACCTGCCTGCCGGCAGGCAGGGAACTATTAGAATAGTTTAAGTCAGTTTTCACGCCTTTCATTTCTTCCAGAACAGCCTCTTCTTTAACGCCCAGCTTTTCTGCAAGCTTTTGCGACCAATAGGACTGCTCTATTTTATTTTGGATTCTTTTAATGGCAGGCAAAACAATCTTTCCAATTTCTTTTTTGCCGTCTGGAACATTTTTATCGAAATTAGCAAAAGCAGAATCAAAATAATAATCCATTATTGACCTCGCTTTTAGCAGTGACTGGCGCCAATCATCCGGATTTTCTAAAATAATTTCAGCTGGATCTTTTGCTCCCTTATAGGTATCTACCACTTTTATGTTAAATCCCAGCGACTCTGCCATATTAATGCCCCTTTTTGTTGCTGTATCACCAGCCAAATCCATATCAAATGCTAAAATCAGATTATCTGAATACCTTTTTAATATATTCAAGTGCCTGGAAGTTAAAGCTGTTCCAGAAACAGACACAGTGTTTTCAAAACCCTGCTGGTGGGCCATAATAGTATCTGTGTATCCTTCTGTTAAAACGCACTGATTGCTCTTCCTTACAGGCAATTTAGCATTATTCAACCCGTAAAGCACATTACTTTTATCATATAAAATTGTTTGCGGTGTATTTATGTATTTTGCTGTTTCTTTTTGGTCTATGTCTTTGAAAACTCTTCCCCCAAAACCAACAATTTTTGAATTTAAATCAAAAATAGGAAAAATAATCCTGCCCCTGAATCTATCGTAGGGATTGTTGCCTTTTTCTGATTTTACAGCCAAGCCAGCTTTTACTATTTCATCCCTTTTATATCCCCTGCTAACTAAAAAATCAGACAAACCCTGCCACACAGCAGGAGAATAACCAAGGCGCCACTTTTTAATGCTTTCTTCTTTGATGCCGCGTTTCAGCAAATAGTCTTTCGCTTCTTTTCCCCATGCGCTGTTGCCTAATTGTTTTTCAAAAAAAGAACAGGCCAAATCGCAAATTTCATAGAGCCGCTCCCTTTCTGTTCTTAATTTTGGGTTTTCTTTTTTTAACTCAACGCCTGCCTTGTCAGCTAAAATTTTTAAAGCGTCTCCAAATTCAATTCCTTCAATTTTCATTATAAAATCAAACATTGAAGACCCAGCCCCGCATCCAAAACACTTAAACATCTGGCGAGAAGGAGAAACAAAAAAAGACGGCTTTTTTTCTGAATGAAAAGGGCAGACGCCCCTGTAATTAGCGCCTGTTTTTGTCAGCTTGATGTACGATCCGATAACATCAATTATATTCAGCCGATTCTTAATTTCTTCAATTTGCGAATCCATAAATTATACGCCACGAGAAATATCAGGGCTCAATAAATGTAAATGCAAATGCTCTACAACTTGACCGCCTTCTTTTCCCACATTTACAACTAATTTATAGCCTTCAAGATTTTTTTCTCTAGCTATTTTTTTAGCCACTAAAACTAATTTCCCCATCAATTCTTTATCAGATATTTCTAACTGTTTTACAGATTCAATGTGTTTTTTAGGAATTACCAAAATATGAACTTTGGCTTTAGGATTAACATCCGAAAATGCCAAAACATCTTCGCTCTCAAAAACTTTAGATGAGGGAATCTCTCCTTTTATAATTTTGCAAAAAATGCAATCTTCCATTTATTTTACTCTATATGTTAAATTTATAGTAACAGCAATTTCGCTTTGGCCTGGCTCTATTGTCGGAGAGGGGGCAACAGAACTTATTGCTCCTCCGCCCAAGCCAAGGGCTTTTGATTCATACATTGGATAGGCATAATTTTCATAAACATTAACTATTTTACCCAAGCTTATTCCGGATGCCTGTGCTAAATTTTTGGCTTTTTCTTTTGCCTGCTCAACTGCTTTTTGCCGCGCTTCCTGCTTGTACTGTTCTGGATCTTCTATCGTAAACTGCAAATTACTAGCTAAGTTAGCTCCTTTTGATACAGCGTTCTGCAAAATATCTCCAACTTTTGTAAAATCCCTTATTTTTACCTGTAAATTTTGGGTTAAGGTATATCCCTGAAAAATACGACCGGCTGCCTCTGTCCAATTATACAAAGGACTTAAGCTGTAATTTGTGGTTTGAATGTCTTTTTCTTCAACTCCCTGGTCTTTTACTGCTTGTATAACAGCATTCATTTTATCTGTATTCTTTTTTATAACATCAGCTGTTGTAAGCCCAGTTGTTTCAACCCCTAAACTGACTAATGCAATGTCTGGCTTTGCATAAATTTTTCCCTCTCCTGAAACCGTTATCTGGTTCATATTTTGCTGGTCAAGCACTTGAAACTGATAAAAAATTTGGCCGACAAAAAACACCAAAATGCCCAGCACCAGTATGGCTGCCAGCATAAAAACTTTATTTAAAAACTTGATTGTTTGTTCTTCCATGTATATCTCTACGAATTACGAATTTTTTACGAATATACGAATTTTGTATTTTCGTATGTCTTTGTATTTCGTAGCTAAATTATTAAAACCAATTAAATAATTTTCCTAAAAATAAAATATAAACGCAAAGGTAAAACGCTCCCTCCCACAAATGAATTCTCTTTGAAACTCCTGAAATAACGAATAAAAGAGTTACTAAAGCCATAGTAGGCACTCCTATCAAAAGGGTTTGGCTGTCCACATCTAAAACCTTAAATAATCCCGGGATTCCCACAACCACCAAAGCATTAAATACGTTTGAGCCAAAAATATTTCCCAAAGCAATTTCTGACTTTTTTTGCCAAGCGGCCTTAACTGAAACCAATAATTCTGGCAAAGAAGTGCCCAAAGCAACAGCTGTAATGGCAATTACTCCAGTCCCAATATTTAAAATTTCAGAAAGATTTATCAAAGAATCAATTAAATATTTTGCTCCCAAAACTAACCCCAAAACACCTGTCAACAAAAATAGAACATCTTTCATTAAAATCTTTGGATTAGCTCCATTCTTTTTTTTAGAAATAAGAGCTAATTCTCTCCTTGTTTTTCTAGAAGGCAAAATCTCTATAAACTCACCCCCTGCGTCATCTTTGTGTAAAATTGTATAAAGCAAATATATACCGTAAGCCAAAAGCAACAAAATAGATTCTCCAAGGGTAACTTTGCCGTCAAAAACAACCCCCAACATCAAAACAGTGCTTATAGCTAAAAGCGGCAAATCCAAATCAATTAAGTTTTTCGAAACAACCAATCTCCTTCCAACAACAGCCGAAAGGCCAACAATTAACAATATATTAGCTATATTAGAACCAACAGCATTGGCTACAACAACATCTGTGATCCCTCTAAAGGTAGCAAACAAAGAAGATACTAATTCAGGAAAAGAAGTGCCCATGCCCACTATCAAAACTCCTGCTATAAAGGGCGACAATCCCAAAGCCAGGCCAATTTTTTCTGCACTTTCAATAAGCCAATCAGCTCCTTTGACAAGCACCGCCAAAGAAACCACAAAAACGATTAGCCAAAAGATTAAAGAGGAAACCATTTTTTTATTATTTAAAAAAATTTATTTTAGTTTTGCGATAATGACAGTATGGTTTTTACCGTATGCTTTTGCGCATTTTGGGCAGGTTGTATACCACATATACATTTTTTCTGGCTCTATACCTTTACTTTTAGCATGGTTTTCAAAATCTTTACACCACTTTCCGGTTTCTTTAAAATCTCCCTCATAAGCTTTACTGAAGAATTTACCGCTTATAGTTACATTTTCTGCTTCAGGGACCTCTTTGTCAACTGCTACATAAATATCCATATTCCATTTTGAAGTATGGTCAGACAAACCCATCCAATCTTGAGCTTTTGCCCCTGCTTTTTCAATTTTTCCCATCAATTTTTTTATCACAGGCCCGAAATTTATGGGAATAAAAAACAAAGTAAAAACCTTGCCTTTAATAAATTTTTTATTGCTCCAATCAAAAATTTTATCATCCCATGGCTCTGGATTAAATTTGGGGCAGCACCCCGTATTTTGTGTTTGATTTTCCATGTTTTTAAAAATTAATTTTTATTCAAGACTATATAAAAGCATTTGGGCCTCACCGTTGTCTATGCAGTCTATTTCAATATCAAACCCCCAGTTAATCATTTTCTGCTCAGCAGAAACTGGGATCTCCCCCTTGTTATCATTATAATCCTTTTGCACTCCCATATAAATACCGGGCGACACAACACACCCCGGCCTGCTTGCTTCACTTGACCAATAATTATAATCATATTTTCCTCCCCAAGGGGTTTCTGCTGGCCAACTTGCTAAATATGGCCCGTTCCAATTAGAAGAAACAATGCTTACCCAATTACTGGGACAATGAGAACAATTAGTGCCAGGAGTTGAAAACCCTCCCTCGCTTGGAGCGTTCGGACTCCACGGCTCTGGTTTTACAAGCCCCGGATCCCAGCCCCTATTTACATCTGGCGGATAAAAACCCATATCAACAAAATACATTTCAACAGCTTTTGTCATTTGCCTCTGGACTGATCCAGCTGCTGAAACCTTGGCTTTTTCCATTACGCTACTTGTGGCCACCACAATAATACTTACCAAAACGGCTAAAATTGCTATTACAACTATCAATTCAATAAGAGTAAAGCTTCTTTTCAAATACCTACTTTTCCTTTTTGAAAATAAAAATTTAAAAATTGTTTTCTTCACAAAAATTGATAAAAATTTTAAAGCGGAGAATAGTG
>CAYNHB010000021.1:0-14607 GCA_964397155.1 uncultured Candidatus Saccharibacteria bacterium | reverse complement strand
CAAACGAACTTTTAAGAGAGCAAACGGCGTCTTACAGGGATTTTATAAAAAACTTGGTTTCAGGAGATGTTGTTATGACAAAAAACTTTTATGCAGTGGTGCCCTACACTTTAACAGAGGCGCTAGGGTTAAGGGCTGCTGCCAAACAGTTTAATATTTTAAGCCAATTTTCAAAACAGCAGGAAGGCAACGAAATGAAAGAAGACGATTTTCAAAGATGTAAAACCCAGCTTTGGCAAAGAATGGAATATTTGGCGATGGGGTTAAGGCGGTGCGGATTAGAGGCCGTGCCCTTAACCACGCCAGAATTAATTGAATTGTTTTGGGCGATACACCACCCAGACCAAGCAGAAGTTGGGTACTACCCAGAAATACTCCCAGAGTTATTAAAATAGTTTAAAAATGAATATACCTTTTTTAGACAAACTAACTGGAAAAAAGAAAGACGATTTGCTTGACGAAAAACTTTTTGAAGAAGAGCGTTTTGATGTCCGAGACATAATAGCTCCGCCGTATATTGGAGTAATGCAAGACCACATAAAGCTTGGAGAAAGATTTGCCAAGTCATTTTTTGTTTTTTCTTATCCAAGGTATTTGAACACCGGGTGGTTTTCTCCTGTGATTGACTTGAGCACCCCCATGGACATTTCCTTTTTTATACACCCCGTTAGCTCTGAACTTATATTAAAAAAATTAAGAAAAAAATTAACAGAAGTTTCCTCTGAAATTTTAGAAAGAGAAGAAAAAGGATTGGTTAGAGACCCTTCTTTGGAAACCGCATACAAAGACATTGAAAGCTTAAGAGACAACCTAATGACAGCTCAAGAAAAAATGTTTAGGTTTGGGCTATATATTACTGTTTACGAAAACTCTGAAAAAGAATTAAGGGATACAGAGCTTACCTTAAGGTCGATTTTTGAATCAAGATTAATTTATATAAAACCGGCTTTATTCAAGCAAAAAGAAGGGTTTATCTCTTGCAATCCTTATGGAATGGATTTGATAGATGTACACACGCCAATGGATACAGCCCCGCTTTCAACATCATTTCCTTTTATCTCTTTTGACTTAAGCTCAAATGAAGGAATTTTATACGGCATTAACAGGCACAACAATTCTTTGGTTTTATTTGACAGGTTTTCTTTAGAAAATGCTAACCTTACTTGTTTTGCGGTTTCTGGCTCTGGAAAATCATTCGCAATAAAACTTGAAATTTTAAGGTATTTAATGCAGGGAACAGATGTTATTGTAATAGACCCAGAAAATGAATATCAGACATTGGCTGAATCAGTGGATGGGTCGTTTTTGAAAATATCTCTGACTTCTCCAAACCACTTAAACCCTTTTGATTTACCTATACCAGGGCCCGATGAAAACCCAGAAGATATTTTAAGGTCAAACATTATAAACTTGGTAGGCCTTTTAAGAATTATGTTAGGAGGACTTAGTCCAGAAGAAGACAGTATTTTAGACCAAGCCCTCACAGAAACATACGCTGTAAGAGATATTACAGCGACTTCAGATCCTAAAACATGGCAAAATAATACTCCTTTAATGTCTGATTTCCAGGAAATTTTAGAAAGCATGACAGGAACAGAATCCTTGGTAAAGAGGATCCAAAAATATACAAAAGGAACTTTTGCTGACTTTTTCAACCAGCAAACAAATATTTCTTTAGATAAAAGCTTTGTTGTTTTTGGAATAAGAGACATGGAGGACTCATTAAGGCCCATAGCTCTTTATATTATTATGCGGTATGTGTGGAACATGGTGAGGACAAAATTAAAAAAAAGAATTTTGGTTATTGACGAGGCATGGTGGCTAATGCAGTCAGAGGACGGGGCTTCTTTCTTATTTGGCTTGGTAAAAAGAGGAAGAAAATACTGGCTTGGAGTTACAACTATTACCCAAGATGTTGCTGACTTTATGAAATCAGATTATGGAAGGGCGATTATAACAAACTCAGCTTTACAGCTTTTAATGAAACAATCTCCAGCCACCATAGAGCTTGTGCAAAAAAGCTTTAATTTAACTGAGCAGGAAAAATATATTTTGATTGAAGCAGCTGTTGGAGAAGGATTATTTTTTGCAGGCAGAAAACATGTGGCAATATCTGTGGTGGCATCACAAAAAGAAAGCGAAATTATTACCACAAACCCAGCTGAAATTTTAAGAAGGCAAGAACAAAAGAAAAACCTCACCGAGAATCTTTAAAGCGAGCCAATAAATTTTATGGCAGAAAAAAACCAAACTTCAGCTCCAGCTGATGAGCAATCTACTGAAGCATCTAATAAAACGCCTGCTGAAGGCGGGAATATTACTTCGCCAGAAGGTATTTTGATGCTGTGCGTGGCTGGAATTATTGATATTATAAGCTTTATACCGGCAATAAATATTATTTCAGATGTACTTGGAATTATTGTTATTGGTGGGTGGTTAGTAATAACTCGCCCGGGCCAGGCCGTTAAAAAAGCGGTAAAAAGATTTCTCATAGTGTTGGGTATAGAATTGATACCAATTTTAAGCATAGCTCCAAGCTGGACATGGTTTGTTTATAAAACCCTTAAAGATGGCTAAAAAATTAAAGCTGCAAGCTCTTTTTTTAATATTGTGCTGCGCTACCATTTTAGCGCCTGGTTTTTGTTTTGCTTTAGAAACAGAATATCCAACTATATTTGGGCTTTCTGTAGACGGCGATTCTTCGCTAGCTGAATACGCAAAATATTTTTTTAACATAGGGATAATTTTAGCTGGCATTTTGGCCGTTATTGTAATTGCCTGGGGCGGAATTCTTTGGATGTTTGGACAGAGCATAGGAAAAATAATTGATAAAGATAAGGGGACTAGAGGCCCAGCAGAAGCCAAAGAATGGATAAAAGCAGGACTTTTGGGTTTATTGATAATTGTTTCTGCCTACACAATTGTTTACACAATAAACCCCCAGCTTGTAATTTTTGATTTGGGAAAATTGCCACCCTTAAGCTTTCTCGCCAATTTATTTAATAAAGGCTCTTCTTCTTCCCTGCCTATCGAAGTATACAAAGAAATACCAATTGGCACTTTAGTCGAAAATACAATATCCAGGCAAGTAAATTGTTATACATTTGATAAAAATGGAGACCCAATTCCAGGAACAAGAATAACCCTAGATGATGGCGCGAATATTTTAGGCCCCACCTATTTAGAATATGAAAGATTAGAATGTTCTACAGAAATTATGACGGCAATTGAAAAAAAAGTAAAAATAGCTGAAAATTTGGCTATAGAAATTGCCAATCAAATGAAATTATGTTCTTGCGGGCAAGAGGGCTCTACTTGCGGATTAGGTTCAGATGCCTCGCTTAACCCATCAGATAAATGTGAATTAACGCTTGAAGAAAATGAATGTCCAGGAACCGCCTCAAAAGAAGCATGCGAATCTATAAAAAAACCTTGTAAATATTCAAGTCCTGATTGTGAGCTATGCCCCCCTGAAGCTAAAAATTTAATAGAATTTGGGCTGAAACAATTTAGAACAAACTTTCATAATGATTATGAATCTATAAAACAGTTTGTAGAATATCGACCAGAAGCAAGGTTGGGCGGTGAAAAAATTTGGGTAATTGCTGGCGGAGCAGATACTTGTGGAGATTGCTCAACTTGTGACTTTAATTGTCCTGAATGCGATCTAGAAGATGAAGATTATGAAGACTGTTTAGAAGAACAAGAGGATTGTTTAGAAGAACAAGAGGAATGTTCAAAAGAGCAACAAGAATGCCTTGCGCAAAACAGTTTTTGGTATAATATACCGCTAGTTGATAAATTAACATATTTAAAAGGCAAGCTAGAAAAGTTAAAAGAGCAAACCGAAAAAGACCTTAAAAATTTAAAACAAGGTGCAGAAGATTTAAATAAATGTTATGCAGCTGAATCTTATGTTGACTTTTTAAAAACATACGAAAAAACAAACAAAGAAGAAACAACAATACTTATTGCCACAGACTTTAAAGATCCTTCGTCTGAAAGCGATTCTGAATTATTAAACCCATCAAAATACTGCGAAGGATACCAATATGAAAGCTCTGCTTGCTACAGCAGGTGCCAAAAACAGTGCCCCGGGACAACTGAAATGGAATTTAATTGCTATAAAACAGCGCCCGACTGTTCGAATCTTCCATTAGAAGCAAAAAAAATCTGTCTTGAAGAACAAGCAAAAATAGTAAAAGCCTGCTTTGATAAAAGAACATGCATATCTGTGCTAAGTCCTTATACAACCTTTTCAGAATGCATGGCTAGTTGTAAAATCCAATGCTTAAATTCGTGCGAGCAAGATGTATGCGTGCAAAAAGATAAAGAAATATGCAAAAAAAAGTGTGAGCTTGATTCAATGTGCCTGTTAAAAAACGAGGGCAGCTGTCTTGTGAATTTTAACAAATTAAAAGATTGCACTAAATATTCAGACCTAAGCCTTATGCAAAATTGCGCAGAAACTTCAGCTTTTTTATGCCAATACTGCACAAACCAATATGCAGGATATGCTGAATGCTTAAAACACCCTTATTACTTATCTGGCTATTCCTCTTCAGATATATATAAAAACCATCAATATTATTTATATGGAAACGGCGTCGAAGACTACCAAGTGTGTTCTGACCCTGATAAAATGTTAATTGCTGGGGGCACTAGAACAATATGCCAAAGCTTACACCCAGAAACAGCAAAATGCCCATCTTCTTCAATTTGCCCTGATTGTCCGTGCGGAGTTTCTTATACATATTTTTTAAACAAACCTGACGGCTCCTCTGGGGATGATGGAATTATATGCTCTAACGATGAGTGCCCGGATCCTGATGGAAGCGGAATATGCAGCATAGGCTACTGCGACCAAGAAGAGGAAGAGGAGGAAGACGAATTAGAAAGGAACGACAGCGAAACTTCAGAAGAACCATTATCCCTAGCTTATGCAATGCCTGTTTATTACCAAGCTTGCAGCGGAATATGTGAAAAATACTCTTTTAATGACGATCCTTTAACTTTTTATTGCCAAAAAGCGTGGTGGAAAAAAATTGAAACAGAGGACCAAGAACCAATGGGAAACAATTTTGTTTGCGAAAAAGAACAAGAAATACCTATAGGTAATGCAATTGACGAAACAAAAGCCTGGACAACAGGATTCATAGCACAAATGCAAATCTTTGTTGATGAAACACAAGAATTGATAAAATACCTTAACATAATAGGAGCTGAAGAAAATTATTGCAAATGTAGCAGCGAGTGCGAACCAGGAGAACGCTTATGTATGTCAAAATGCGTATATGGCGGAAACACATGCCCTGAAGGACAATGCCCAGGAGAAGAAGAAGGATCGTGCGTTCCCTGCCCAATAATAGTATGTCCAGAAGGAGAATGCCTAGGAGAGGATGGAATATGCAGCCCTGGAAATTGCCCGACTCCAGAAGAAAGCTTTTATCAGCAAAAAGCAAGAACCTATTTTTCTTTATCAGAAGATGATGATGAAAAAAAATGCTCTCTTTACCCGGTATGCCTTGGCAACCCATGCCAAAAAATGATTAAACTTTTAACAGGTGAAAATATCGGCGGCTCTTGCTCTACAGTAGGCAATGGAGTAGCCTGGTATGCAAGCCGCATACCTGCCTATTCAGAGCAATCTAATCCTTTGATAGGAGATAGAAATATACGGTCAGAAATTTTAAAAAAATTAGAATATTCAAGAAAAATGATAAATACTTGTAGCCAAAATTATGAGAAACAAACAAAAATTTTAAGCTGCACTAGAATTATAGACGAGATTATTCCTCCAATAATAGGTAGCGCTGAATCTACAAAAAAAATGCTTAGCGGGTCGTCTTGGTCTTCTTACTGCTATGGAAATCCATACGTTAATTCGGGCATAGATCCCTCGTCAATACCTGATAATTGGTATTGCTGCCAAGCAAAATAAACTACCAAATTACCAATAAAATACGAATATACTAATCCTGCATTATTCGTATATTAGTATATTAGTAGTTATTCGTAATTTAGTAGCTTAATAACAATGTCAAAAACACACAAATATATATTTTTACTATTGATGTTTATTGCGTTGCTATTCGTTGCTCAAACTACACTTGCCCTTGAGACCACTTATCCTCAAGTGCCCGGGCTTCCTCCTTTAACAGATACTAGTGATTTAAGTGATTATGTTGGATACTTTTTTGGCCTGGGGTGTTATTTAGCAGGCATTTTAGCTGTTATTTCTT
Organism: uncultured Candidatus Saccharibacteria bacterium; assembly: GCA_964397155.1. Lineage (GTDB taxonomy): Bacteria > Patescibacteriota > Minisyncoccia > Minisyncoccales > Staskawiczbacteraceae > XYD1-FULL-39-28. The sequence goes on along the minus strand of CAYNHB010000021.1, from coordinate 8,365 downwards.
TTGCTATTGGAGCGATACAAATAATAATGTCTGCTTCAAATCCTGAGTTGCAAAACACAGGAAAAGACAGAATTAGAGGATCTGTTTTAGGATTAGTTTTAACACTATCTGCTTTTATAATATTAAAAACAATAAATCCGCAATTTGTAACACCAGTATTAACACCTTTGCCAGGAGTAGAAGGTATTTATTATGCAAGAAGCGCCGAAGAACTAAAAGCAGCTCCCCAGTCTGAATCAAATGTATCTGCTTCTCAAGCTGTTGCAGATGGATACAACCAAATATATTACAAGTGCACAGACACAGATACAGCCCCTGTGCTTTTAATATGGAAGTTTACAAACCCAGGCTTAGAATCCGGCAACAACCTTTATACACAAGTAACGGTTGTAAGGAAAGAGTGCGGAGATATGGAACCCATAGGAAATGTTGGATCTTTTAAAATGACTTTTGAAACGCCTGGTATTTATTACTTTTTAAATGAAGGTTGCTCAGGCTACAGATCAACGGCTTATACAACCACTCAAGATAAAATACCTCCTCCTTTTACTGGAAGCCTAAGATCTGTGTTTATTAATAATTTAGCATCCGATATATATGGGGCTATTTTTCACAGCAAACAAGACCCTACAAAAGGCAGTGAATGCACAAGCCCAATAGTAGTGGGCCACAACACAACCGGCGCTGAAAATACTTGTTTTAATTTGTCTGAATTTTCTTTTGCGGGATTTTCAGCTTTTTCAGCTGAAATATTTAAATATGGATTAGACCCAAATTCTTCTTCAGGAGACGGAGTTTGGTTTTTTAGCAATGTTAATGGATGGAATAGTGGGAATAAATCAGGAGTTGCAAAAGTAGATGCGCAACAAATAGGAGAATTTTTTCTTAAAAAAGCAGAACTTCTAAAATTTGATTACACTGGAGTATCTACAAACCTGGCAGAAGCTTGTAAAAACAATATAATTTGTGAAGACGAAGAGGAGGAGGAAGACGATGATGATGACGAAGATGAAGAAGAGCCTGCTGAAGATTGCTGTTTTTGCTCTTCCCCTAAAGATTGGAATGTTAAATCCACATCTACCAACCAAGAATATGGGTGCGGAGGATCAATAAGGTTTGGCGGAAACAATTATTTAGTAACGCTTTATACAATTATTTATCCAAACCCTGATCCTGATCCAGAAGATCCTTTAGAAAATACTAGAAAGTATTGCCAAAGCTTTAAGGAAGATGTTTTTAACCTTAGCTCTGGAGCAAGTTTTCTTCCTTCAGGAAATCATGATTTAGATTATGTTAATATAATACCTATACATTGAATGTGAATTTAGAATCTTTAATCTTGAATTTAGAATAGAATATAGAATTATGAATAATGAATAAAAAATTAAATTTCATAAAAACTGAAAAAATCACTATCTATTTTGCGATTATTTTGGCAACTCTTTTTATGTGCGCTAATCCTTGTTTTGCATTAGAGGCAGATTATCCTGTTATGCCTGGTTTGCCTACAATAACAGGCACAAGCGAATTGGGCGACTATATCGCCTACTTTTTTGGAATAGGCGTAATTTTAGCTGGGGCTTTGGCTGTTGTTGTTTTGACTATTGGCGCGATCAAACTAATGATCTCGGCTGGAAATCCAACAAAAAGAAAAGATGCCACAGATATGATAAAAGGAGCTATTTTAGGCATGGTTTTGGTTGTATCTTCTTTTATGATTTTGCGCACAATTAATCTCCAGCTTGTAACGCCTTCTTTGACTCCCTTGCCAGAAGTTGAAGGAATTTATTACACAAACGGCACGGATAAAAAACCAGCTCCTATGGCAGAAGCCAACACAGCAAATGCACCCGAGGGTTACAACAAAATACTTTATGATTGCTCATCAGGCCCGTCTTTATTTATATGGAAGTTTCCCCAAAAAAACTTTGAGGGCATAGACAGCGCTTGGGTTGAAACCATAGATTGTGGACAAACAAACAGTATTTCTGGAATAGGATCATTCAAAATGGCCTTTAGAACGCCGGGAGTATATTATTTTTTAGGGGAAAATTGTTCAGGATATATGTCTCAAGCTCAAGTAGGGAGCGGAAAATTACCAGAAGAATTCAAAAATAAAGTAAAATCAATAAAAATTGTAAATGATATATCTAATAACACGAGATATGGGGTTATTTTCCATGGAAAATCTTACCTTTATGACTGCCATATCGACGGGGAAACTTGTATGATTGACTATGACCGGGAAACGTGCCAAAGGTTTCCAGAATGCGACATTGGAGAGTTTGAAGAAAAATTTCCAAGTTTTTATCGGACTGTCTGCCCTCCGCTCCCCGAAGAATGCTCCGAATCAAGGCCAGAATGCTATATACCCGCAAACTGCGGGGAACCATCTTATTGTGACGATGATCCCGAATCATGCGATACAGACCCTTTGTTGTGTGATGACGACCCTGAATCATGTTTTTATAATCCTGAATTGTGTGACGACCCTGAATCATGCGATGTAGACCCCCTATTGTGCGATGACGACCCTTTGTACTGCAATGATCCAAAAGCAGGGGTTTGCAGCTGGCCAATTTTTATAGAAGACGTCACAACAGAAGAGGATTGTTTTAATGATATATTTGTATCTTCTTATGCAACCATTTTTAATTGGAATCCTGTGACCTACAAAATGTCCGGGTCTGGTGTAGAGTTTTATCAAAAACCCTGGGGGAACCGTACAGGAGCTATCTCCACTTCAGTACAGGGATTCAGCTACAACGCAATAAGAAATTTTTGGTTTAATAGACGTTCTAATGCATATGACGGATCGTTATTTATAGACGGTAATTATATTGTGGCTCTTTACGACCAAAGCAAAAGGTGCGAGATTTTCTTTAAAGATGTTCCAAATTTCAAAAAAACAAGCTTTTATAACTCTTCAGACGAAATAAATTTTATTTTTATTGCACCAACAAAATAAATAAAAAAAGCGATGTTTAAAAAAACAAAACAAAAAATTAAAAAAAGAAGATTTTTATACTATTTTATGTCTATTTTTTTAATTTTTTTATTTTTGCCTTGTGTTTTTTCCCAAAACAAAATTTTTGCATCTAAGGCTACTGAATTAGAGGTAGAATACCCTGTTTTGGCAACAGGAGCTAAAATAACTCCCACTTCTGAATTAACAGAATATTTAAAATATGTTTTTGATTTTGGCATGGGAATCGGGTTTGCCGCTGTTATAATTTCTTTGGCATGGGCGGGCGTGCTTTATTTTTTATCTCCTGCAATCCCAACAGCTTTAGCAAAAGCAAAAGACAGGATTTCAGGAGCTATTTCTGGCTTGTTAATTTTAGTTCTATTTTATTTAATAATAACAACAATAAACCCTTATCTTGCAATTTTTAAATTAGGAAAACTTGAGCCAATAGAATTGCCGCCCGAAGCAGAAAAAGAAATTATAGGTGTAACTTTTTATAAATCTGGTGGATGCACTGGAGAATCAAAAACCCAAACTTCTAGTATTTCTGACCTAGGAGAAAATTTTAGAAACAACATTAGTTCTGTGGGCATAAACCACGATGAATTAAACGAAGTTTATTATGTATCTGTGTTGTATGACATAGCCAACTTTTGGGGAAAATGCCAATATGTTGACCCAAACAGAGAGTGCTCTAATGTACAGCCCTTTGCCTCTTCAGCCTCAGTGCACCAATATGATTTTACCCCAAAAGGAGATGGCGTATATATTTACCGAAAACCTTTTGTAAAAGCCGAAGGAAAAGAAAAAAATGGAGAAGGGGGGTATCTAAAAATCAGCAATTCTCAAATTGCAGATGCCGGTATTTCTATTTTAAATCTTAATGAATTAAGATTTACAGGAACTTCATCAGATTATGACAATATAGACCACTGCACAGTCCCAAAAACAGAACGCGATTGTGCTATATACGATAAAAAGGGCAACTGTATAGAAAAAAAATGCCCGAATCTGGGCGATAAAAACATGTCATCAATAAACATAGCGGGCGATTATCTTGTTTTGCTTGTTTATTTTGCCCCTGGCGATAATCCTTTCGGGCCATGGACTTACTGCCAGGCGTATGCTTCAAACGAAGACGCTGACAAAAGCGGACCTGAAAATATAAAGTGGGATGCAGTAAGAAGCAGAAACCAAAATCCGAACTGGATGGTTATAATACCTATAAAAAACTAAGGGCAAGGTTTTATCACCACACACCTGTCTTTTCCTTCCCCCTGGCTTTCTGTAGTAACATCTGCTCTGTTAGAAAGCTCTGAGTGTATTATTTTTCTTTGATAGGATGGCATGGGAGAAAGGACTCTTTCTTTTTTTGACAAAGCAACGTCATCAGCTAAATCTCTGGCAAAAGTTTTAAGATACTCTATTTTTTTCTTTTTATAATCGTTTATGTCTAAATTTAAATTAAAAATACCTTCAAGTTTTTTATTTAAAACCATCCTTAAAATACGCTGCGCTTCAGACAGGGTCTGGCCGCCCTGACCGATTAAAACCTGTGGCTCGTCTAGGATTATATTTAAATTAATGATTTCCCTTGGCTCTAGATTTTTTTCTTTATAATCTACGCTATTTTTTTCTACAAAAGAAATATCAGCTTCCATCTTTAAAATAGGCACTGTCATTTTAGCAAAAAACTCTTTTGCTATTTTTTGTATTTTTTCTATTTTACTTTGTTGAAACATTTTCATTGTTCTGTTTTAAAATGAAATATTGCTGAATTATAGAGAATACGCCGCTTACAGCCCAATATAAACCTAAAGCAGATGGCAGACCTAAAAGAATTATTATTGTAAATCCAGGCAGAAAATAGACCATTTGTTTTTGCATAATTTCAGAAAAATCCCCCTCTTTTTTGGGATTATTTTTAGAAATTTTAGGAATTAACATTTTACTTTGGAAATACTGGGTTAGTCCTGCTAATATCGCTAAAAATATATTTGGTTTTGATAAATCAATAATTCCTAAAAAAAATGGGTTTAATTGGCCAGGGTTTAAAACAAATTGGTATAAATTAGAAAGCTCTTCTGGATTTAGTCCACTCCAAAAAACCCTATAAAGCGCGATTAAGATAGGGATTTGGATTAAAGAAATTAATATCCCTGAAAAAGGATTTATTTTCTCTCTTTTATAAAGCTCTAGTGTTTCTTTTGCTAATTTTTCCTTGTCATCTTTATATTTTTTTTGTATCTCCTGAATTTTTGGTTGCAGCTTTTGAAGATTTTTTTGCGACTTAACAGCTTTTACAGAAACAGGATATAATATAGTCCTTATAGCCAAGGTCAAAAATATTATAGCAACTCCAAAATCCTTGCCAGGAATATAATTATATAACAAAACAAGTGCATTAAATAATGGTTGATATAATGTGATATAAAAAAAATGTATTAACCACTCAAACATTTTGTTTTTTTAATAAATTTAAAATGTCGCCTTCAATATCTTTATAATCCGCCGTTCTGGCTTTTGGAAGAGCAATAAAAACAACATCAAGCCCATTTCTTATTCTTTCAAAATTGCGCCTTACGGATTCAGACGCCCTTCTCTTTATTTTATTCCTTTCAACTGCTTTTTTTGAAACCTTTCCGCTAACAATAAACCCAAATCTGGATATTCCTAGTTTATTTTTTGCGATTTTGGTTAAAAAAAAGCTTCCTTTTAAACTGGCCCCTTTTTTAAAAACAAAATCAAAATCCTTTTTTTTTCTTATTCTGTTCTGTTTTGCCAACATATTTTTATACAGCCAATCTTTTTCGGCCTTTTTGTCTCCTCTTTTTCAATACGTTTTTACCTGTTTTTGTTTTTTTGCGCCTTAAAAAGCCATGTGTCCTGGCTCTTTTTTTCTTTTTTGGCTTATAAGTAAAGCTCATAATTGTATTTAAAATTAGTTTTAGTATAATATAGCCAGTATAATCTAAAAAAAGCAAAATTACAAGATAATGTATTGTGCGTCTGGATAAAAATAAACTACACAAGTTATCCACAGCTTAGTAACAATACTATATTTTCCCTTTTTGTTTGACAAGCTGCTGATAAAAAGGAAGAATATAGTATTATAAACAAAATATTGATTATGAATAATATAGAACTTTGGCAATCCGTTTTAGCCCAGATGCAGTTTCATATTTCTAAAGCGAATTTTGCTACATGGTTCCAAAACACAGAAATTGTGTCGAGGGAAAACGAAAAAATAACAATCTCAGTGCCCAACGCTTTTTCAAAAGAGTGGCTTAGCAATAAATACAATAAATCTATTTTAAAGATATTAAGAGATACAGACGACTCAATAAAAGACATAGATTTTATTATAAAGCCAAAACAAACAAAGAACACCCTACAATCAACTCTAAATTACAACGAAAAACCAGAAGAATCTCAATTAAAATTTGAAGAATTTAAAATAAACAAAGACACAAACCTCAACCCACGCTATACTTTTGACAACTTTGTAGTCGGATCTTTTAATGAATTGGCTCACGCGGCCGCTTTAGCTGTAGCCGACAACCCGGGATTTAATTATAATCCCCTGTTTGTTTATGGCGGCACGGGTTTAGGAAAAACCCACTTAATACAAGCTATTGGGAATAAAATAAGCGAGGATTCAAAAAAGAAAAAAGTAAAATATATTTCCTCTGAAAAGTTTGTGTCTGGGATAGTCACAGCCATAAGAACAAATAGTATGGAATCTTTTAAGGCGAGCTTAGCACCTATAGATATTTTAATATTAGATGACATACAATTTATTGCAGGAAAAATTAAAAGCCAGGAAGAATTTTTTCATGTTTTTAACTCTTTATATGAAAAAAACAAACAAATAGTGCTTTCTTCTGATAGACCCCCAAACGCCATAGCCGAACTCGAAGACAGGCTAAAATCTAGGTTTGAAGGAGGGATGATAGCTGACGTAAGTTTACCTGATTATGAAACCCGCTTAGTTATTCTAAAAACAAAGCTCCAAGAGAAAGGAGCTGAACTGCCAGAAGAAATTTTAGACTATATAGCGGCTAATGTAAAAAAAAACGTCAGGGAACTAGAGGGTGCTTTGAATAAATTATTGGTTTATAACAAAATAAACCAATCTTTAAACCTAGAAACAACAAAAAAACTGTTGAAAGGATTTATTTTTTCGCCGTTTGATGTTGCAAACTATAAAAAAATAATAGAAACTGTAGCAAAATTTTATAACCTAGAAGAAAAAAAACTATTTGATGTTACGAGAAGAAAAGAAATTGTAAGACCAAGACAAGTGGCTATGTTTTTACTAAGGAAAGAGCTAAAATACTCTTTTCCAGCTATAGCAAGAAAGTTTGGGGGAAAAGACCACACAACAGCAATTTATGCTTACAAAAAAATTCTTCAGGAAAACGAAGAAAACAACAAATTAACAGAAGAATTAAACCTAATTAAACAGAGGATATATAGTGGATAAATGTTGGTATAAATATTAGTTAAAAAAGTGTCTAAAGATATAATAACTTTACGGGGCAAAAAAACACACAATAACATACAATATAATACCCATAACATATCCCCAGTATTTTCACAGCGCTAAAAAATAAAAAAGGCGCAATTTCCCCTTACAAACAACTTAACAAATTTTAAAAACATATTTATAAAACATCAAGCATAATAACAATAAGTTTAATTATTTTATATTTATTAATATTCAAAAACTAAAAAATTTATGAAGGTAGAAATTTTAAAAGAAAACTTTAAAAAAGGATTAGGAGTTGTTGATAGAATTGTTGGAAAAAATCTTTCTTTGCCAATTTTAGATAATGTTTTAATAAGCACAGAAGATAGTTTTTTATGTTTAAATTCTACAGACCTTGAAACAGCAATAAGGTTGTGGATTTTGACTAAAATAGTAAAAAAAGGAAAAGTTGTTGTTCCTGCAAAATTTCTTTCAAGTCTTGTTTCTTTACTTCCTAATGAAAAAATTATTTTAGAAGGGAAGGGTCAAAATCTTCATATTGAATGCAAAAATTTTAAAAACAACATACAAGGTTTTAATCCAGAAGAGTTTCCTTTAATTCCTGAGTTTAAAAATACAGAAGAGATTGAAGTTGATAATCATAGTTTTTGCCAAGGGTTGTCGCAGATAGCAGAAGTGGCTTCACCTTCGCAATCAAGGCCTGAGATTTCAGGGATTTATTTTGTTTTTTCTAAAAATTTATTAAAAATGGTAGCCACTGACAGTTTTAGGCTGGCTGAAAAAACAATCTCGTTAGGATCATCTATTAAAAAAGATATTACTTTTATCTTGCCCCAAAAACCAGCTAGAGAAATAATAAATGTTTTAGGGGATATTAGTATGGATAGTACTAAAGGTGGTAACTA
>CAYNHB010000020.1:0-15103 GCA_964397155.1 uncultured Candidatus Saccharibacteria bacterium | reverse complement strand
TTTAGTTGGAATGGAAAAGGGAATCGCTATATGGATATGGTTTCCGAACAGCGCCAGAGCCGATGGGCAAAAATATCACCAGCTAAAAAGAGGGGCCAATCCCCTCTTCTAGCGAGCCAAATAAATTTTTTCGAGGAGAGGGTGCCCCGTAGAGAGGCTCTCCCCGCAGAAAAAGTTTATTTGGCGAGCGATAATAATTATGCGTTTGTAGAAAGGCGCCTGAATACAACAATAAACAAGAATACCAGCACAACTCCTATTAAAATCCACAGATACCAGCGCTTCACAAATTCCCAAATATCATTTGTTGCTGCTCCAGAAACAGAAGCAGAAGCTGATTGGTCCGGGCTAAAACTAATATCAATAAAGTCCTTTTCTGTTTTATCAGAAGCAGTTGCAAAAATTACTGCCTGCTTTGTGCCTTCGGTTGTAAATGCCTGGGTTTTGCCCTCAAAATTAATTGTTTTAACATCAGACGGCTCTAATGAACCAACATTAACCCCGGACACAATATCTCTAGAAACTGGCACTGCGTCTATTTTTACATTGCCTAAAGAAACAATTTCGCTTGGAATGTCTGCTGAAACAATAATGTCATCCACTTTATCGGTTCCGTTGTTAGTTACCACTACTAAAAAGTACACTCTTCCGTTTTGAAAAATTTCTGTTGATTCCTTCCATCCGTCATCTGACATATTCCAGCTAGAAAAGAATGAAACTGACAGGTCTGTTTCTGGAGTATCTGGTACGGCTGGGGCGCAATACTTTTCATAGTCGGCAGAAGATGCTGAACATGTGCTTCCATCACATTTTAATTGGTTTGAGCATGCCCCTGCTGAACAAGTGTCAACAGTACAGCTATTTGCATCTAAACAGCTTTTATACAAAGCTGTTACAGCTCCAAGGGAATTATACCAGTAAACATTGTTTCCGTAACAGGCCTTTTTATAATAAGCTGAATATGGTTTTGCCGGGGCTTGATAAACACACTGGCCATACTGGCAAATTTGGTTTGTTCCAACGCAGGTCTGGTAAAGGTCTTGCTGGTTTCCGCAAGAATCATACCAGTAAATGCTATTTCCCGCACAAAGCTTGTATGCGTGATAAGTGCAATTGCTATAATTGTAGTTGTAATTGTAATTGTAGTTCTGGCATTGGCCGTCATAGCATCCATTCGAACAATACTGGCTGTCTTGCTGGTTTCCGCAAGAGTCGTGCCAGTAAAGGTAATTCCCAACGCAAGTTTGGTATGCGTGCCAAGCGCAGCCATAATTATATTCATGACATTGGTTATCCCAGCATCCAGAAGGGCAATATTCAGCGCTTTCTTGATTTCCGCAAGAATCATACCAATACAAGGTCTTGCCGGAGCACTGGCTCCAAGCATGCGAACTGCAGTTGACAGCGTTTGCTGAGTTTGCAAAAATAATCAGCAAAGCAAAAGCTATGGCTGACGCAAAAAATATAGATTTAGCAATTGAGTTCATATTAAAATTAATTAAAATGATTATCTTATCATTCTATACCTTATTCATAATTTTGTCAACCTTATGCCAGCAATCTGACCGCCACCCCTATTATAGCCAATACAACCCCAACAATCCAAAACCTCATTGTGACTTTGTATGGAGGCCAGCCCAATGCTTCAAAATGGTGATGTATCGGAGTTGAGAGAAAAACTTTTTTATGCCTGAACTTTTTAGATAAAAGCTGGATTATTACAGACCCAACTTCAATAACCAAAAACCCTCCTATTATAGGAAGAACATACACAGAATTAGTTAGAAATGTCACAACGCACAAAACAGTTGTAAGCCCCAAAATACCGGTTTCAGACATATAGAACCTTGCAGGAGGTATGTTAAACCAAATAAAAGCAAACAAAGCCCCCAATATCACAGCACAAAAAGCCGCTAAGTCAATTTTTCCTTGAGCAAAAGCAATAACAGCAAACGCCCCGAAAATTGAGGCAAAAGTCCCACCGCTCAACCCGTCCAGCCCATCTATTATTCCCCCAGACCAGCAAGCCATCATAACTATTATAAAAATAGGGATATACCACAGCCCAAAGGAAACATTTCCCAAAAAGGGAACATAAATCACATCCCACCCTAGCTTCTGGTAAAACCAAATACTTCCAATAAAACCTATTAAAAGCACGATTAAAAGGCGTTTTTTAAATGACAACCCCCCGCCAATGTATTTTCCCCATCCCTTCACAACTAAAGCGTCGTCAAGCAAACCAACTAATGAGGCAACCACAAGAGTAAAAAGAGGAAGCCATGTTTGAGGCCTTGATAAAAAATTAAGCTGAGCTAGCCATGTGCCAGGGAAAAGCAAAGATAAAACATAAAACAAAAAAACAACCATAACAACAGTCACCCAGATAATAAGCCCGCCCATACGCGGAGTCCCCACTTCTTTTTCTTTGTGCAAACTGTTAAAAATTGGGGCTTCAACCCCTGTTATGGTTTTGATTCTTGCTGATTTTTTCCAAAGCTTATGCTTGTATAAAAAATTAGTTAACAGCGGAGTCCACAAAACAGCGATTACGCAGGAAACCGCGGCCAAGCTAAATAGTTTTATAATATTAAAAGCTAATTCTGCCACAATTTAAAACCTTAAAATTTTTATTTACCAATTATAAGCTGTGTTGACCCACTCAATCATTTTTTTCATTTCTTCAAATCTGTCGTCAGCGCCCAAAACAACATTTATTAAAAAGCTATTTTTTTCAGAATTGTCTAAAAGCAAAAGCAGGCACCCTTTGGCTTCTAAAGTAAACCCTGTTTTGCCGGCAATAATTTCCGGGATTTCCTCTAAAAGGTCGTCAGTATTTGTTAAAACGCCGTATCCTGGCAAATCATATTCTTTGATACGGCTTATTTCTGAAATTTTAGGGTGATTGGCCAAAATATATTTTGCCAGCTTTACCAAATCGCTTGCAGTTGAAACATTTTCTGCAGAAAGCCCTGTTGGCTCAACAAAAAACGTTCCGTCCATTTCCAATTCTCTTGCTTTCTCATTCATTAAACGCACAAATTCAAACCCTTCCATGCCTTCAGATAAAATAAAGGCAGCATGGTTGCTTGACTGTATAAGCATTATATAAAGCAGATCATTAACTGTGACTTCTTTATTAAGTTCAATCTTACCGAACTCGCCGTCTTGCAAAACCGCCTCTTCACTTACTTTTATGGTTTTTGATAAATCATAATTTTCAAAAGAAATTACAGCTGTCATTAATTTTGTTAAGCTTGCAATAGGAAGTTTTGTGTGGCAATTTTTATTAAAAAGAATTTTATCTGAACCTGAAAAAGAGGTTTCAACAACAAGCCCAGATTCAGCCGCCAAATCAAGCTCTGGAATATTCCAGTTTCTGTAAGGCAAAGAGGGTCTTGGCTCTTCTTTGGCTTCCGGCTGCACAATTTCAGCTGACCCAGAAATGTTTCCAAGAAAACTCCTGTCTTTTGCCAGCTCCCATGCCTTTTGCAAACCAAGAAAAATCACAGACAGAAAAACTACTGATAAAATAACGCCTTTTATTGCTTTTTTCGGCTTCATTTCTTTTTGATTTTTGCTTTTACTTTTTTCTTTTTTGTTTTTATCAGGGTTTTTGTTTTTGCTTTCTTTTGATCAGCCACTTTTATGTGTAATTCTTCTAATTGCTTTTTGCTTATCTCGCTTGGAGCTTGCATCATAAAGTCCCTCCCATCACCTGTTTTTGGAAAAGCGATCACCTCACGGATATTGGGCTCGTTTTGCAAAATAGATAAAATTCTGTCTATACCTGGAGCTATACCTCCGTGAGGAGGAGCACCGTAGCTAAAGGCCTCTAGCATGTGACCAAACTTTTCTTTAATCTCATCTTTTTTATAGCCCATTGTTTCAAACACTGCCTGTAATGCTTCTGTCCTGTGGTTTCTTATGCTACCACCACCAACTTCAGATCCGTTTAAAACAATATCATACTGGCTTGTCAGTATCTTGTCTATGTTTTTCTTTGCCAATAAATCATCTCTAAATTCCGGCTTTGGAGCTGAAAATGGATTATGGGTAAAAGTCCATTTGCCTTCTTCATTTTTTTCAAAGAACGGAAAATCAATCACCCAGCAAAAAGCCAAAAGATCTGAATCATTTTTGTCTTTACGAATGTCTGGCTTGTCAGAATTATATTTTTTCATTACATCTGCATAACTTAACCTTGGAAACGGCGTTTCTTGAATTTTTTTATTAGGATAAAGGGTTTTTATAAGCGTGATAAACATTCTTTCTGTTAATTCCATAACATCCTCCCTTTTAACAAAGCTCATTTCTATGTCTAGCTGGGTGTGTTCAAATTGGCGGTCTCCTCGCGGGTCCTCATCCCTTAAGCACCGCGCTATTTGAAAATACTTTTCAAAACCAGCTGCCATTAAAAGCTGCTTGTATTGCTGGGGCGACTGCGGAAGCGCATAAAATTTTCCGGGATCTAGCCGCGCTGGAACCACAAAATCTCTTGAGCCCTCCGGAGTTGATTTGGTCAGCATTGGAGTTTCAATTTCAACAAAACCTTCTTTATCAAAAAAATCCCGCATAAATTTAATAATCTTGTGCCGTGCAATAAAATTATTTTTAAGGCGCTCTCTTCTTAAGTCCAAATACCTATACTTCATTCTTGTTTCTTCACCTATGTCATAACCATCTCCCTCAATAGATAAAGGCAAAGTTTCTGATTCTGATAAAACCTTCAGGGTTTCAGCTGGCATTTCAATACTGCCAGTTTCAATTTTATCATTTATCATTTTTTCTGGCCTTTTGACAATTTGGCCGGTTATCTCAACCACCCATTCGGGCCTAAGCTTTTCTGCCAATTCGTAAACTTCTTTGTTTGAAGGCGTAAAAACAACCTGCAAAACCCCGCTTATATCGCGCAAATCAATAAACAGAATTTTTCCATGAGCTCTGCGTACATTAACCCAGCCAGCCACTTTTACCTTTTCGCCAATATGTTTTGATGCTTCTTTTATTAAAAACCTCTGCATAAATTACTTTAATAATTTTATTTTTGCAAATCTTCTGCTCCCTACTTTTATAACCATGCCGTCTTCTAAACTAATTTGCTTTTTCCAATCTGTAATTTTATTTTCTGCTTCACCGGTTTTTACAGTCACGGCACTGCCTTCAATCAAGCGTTTGGCTTCTTTTTTAGATGGCGCCAACTCACTGTCGCACAATAAATCTAACACGGGGTACAAATTTTTTTCAGTTTCAAAAACCGGCATTTCGTCAGGCAACTGTTTATCCCGAAAAATTTTGTTGAATTCTTGTTCTGCCTTTTCTGCCTCTTTCTGGCTGTGGTACATTTTTACAATTTCTTTTGCCAATCTTGATTTTTGGTCGCGCGGATTCGGCATTTTCTTAATTTCTTCAATTTCTGCCAAAGAAACTCTGGTGCACAATTCAAAACCAATACTTACTAAATTATCCGGCCAGCTCATTATTTTTCCATACATTTGTTCTGGCGCCTCATCTAACGCAACAATATTTCCCTCGGTTTTACCCATTTTCTTGCCCATTGAGTCAACTAAAAGCTTTGTGGTTAATACAAATTTTTCTTTATTTTTCATTTTTTTCATCAAAGTCCTGCCAGCCAGCATGTTAAACATCTGGTCATTGCCCCCGATTTCCATGTCCACATCCATGTTTACAGAATCGTAGGCCTGCAATACGGGATATAAAAATTCATGCACATATATATCCTGCCCGGCTCTAATTCTTTCTTGAAACATGTCTCGCTCTAAAAGCCGGGGGACAGTAAATTTTGAGGCAATAGAAAGCAAGTCAGCTGGTTTTAGTTTGTTAGTCCATTTTTCATTATACAAAAACCGGACATTTGATTTTCTTAAATCCAAAATTTTGCCAATAAGTTTTTTATAGCTTTTGGCATTGGCTAAAACCTGTTTTTTTGTCAGCTGCTTCCGGGTTGAAGATTTGCCGGTGGGGTCGCCAATTGTGGCCGTAAAATCCCCTATAAGAACAATGATTTCGTGGCCCAAGTCCTGGAACTGGCGCAACTTTCCTAAAACCGCTCCATGGCCTATATGCAACTTTCCTGTTGGGTCAATGCCATTATAAATACGAAGTTTTTTGCCAGAAAACAAAACCTGTTCCAATGCTTCTTTGTTTGGGTAAATGTTTTCTACTCCTCTGGTTAAGGCCTCTTCAATCTTTTGCTTATTAGTTTCCATATTTATTAACTGTTTATCAATTATACAACAGCTAAAATTAAATTCAACATCTAAGGATATGCACATTGACAAGAAGCTATGCTTGACTTATACTATTAAACATAAGCTTAGAATTGTTCTAAGCTATATCAATCAGATCCTTGACATCTTACCACAGGAGGCAAGGAAGAAAGTAAGATTTGCGCAGAACAAAACAGAGACGAGGCATCTGTTTTATTGCACCCCCACTGGACACGGAAAGGACATGTCATGACAGAACCACTCAATCACAACGGTCGCAAGAAGAATGACAAGAAGAACTTCGTTTCTTACGCTGAACTTCCGTCTCAGGCCCAACAACATCTGAGACACTACGCCCCAGATCCCGTAACGGCTTCGGACGCCGAGATCAAAGCTTACTGGTCAGAGTTCAGGTTGAGATTCGAAAGCCCTACGTTGGATCTCAATGTTCCGCTTCGTGTGATGAGACGCATCATCAAAAGCGCCAAAACTGAGCTCTTGCGCATGAGAGGATTAATGCGTCAAAAACAACTTAAAGCGCTTTTGGCGAAGTAACTTCCCCGTCGCCCCCTGCAACACACATGCCACGGAACTTCGGTTTCGCGGCTTTTTCTTTATAAAAATATGCAAGCAAAAAAGCGTGGTACGTACACGCCTCTTTGCTTTTTTTACTTTCTATCTCTCGTCAATCTTTTTATAAATGTCTGAAATAATTTTCCCGGCTGTTTCTTTTCCGCCAAGTCCAATTGCCAATCCAATACCCAATGCCAAAGCTCCTATTATCCCGTAAACAATTGAAGTGTAAAGGGTTTTTACCAATAAGCTCGACGGCAAAAGCTGGTCTAAAATCAGGAAAAATGCAAAAACCCAAATTGCCCATTTGACAATTGAAGCTGCAATAAATCCAGAACCAACCCTTAACCGTTCAACTGTAGCCCTAACAACCTTTTCTACAATATCAGAAATTACAATTGCAACAGTAAAGACCAAAACAGCAACAATTACATTGGGCAGGTAAAACAAAACCTCTGTAAGGAATCCGGCAAAAGAAGTAAGTTTTAATACATCAACGGCAAGCAACAAAGATACAATAACAAAAACCCATTTGAATATTGCGCCGATAAATTCAGAAGGATCAACCTCAACGTTTGCCTTTTGCAAGGCCTTTCTCCATCCTTCTTTTTCAAATAATTTGTTGAACTTAACTGACTTTAATATTTCGGTGATCAACCTGCCGATTCCGACAGAAATCAAATAACCGATTATAAAGACGACTATTGCCACTACTAAGTTGGCGATAAAGGTTATCAGTTGCTGTAAAAATGGCTGAATAACTGACAACCAATCTGTATATGTCATATTTAATTTATAATGGTTAATAATAAGGTTTTTTTGGTTAGATAACCAAACTCGACCTTTCTGGGTCTATTCCCCAAATATTATGTTATTATCACTTTACCAAAAAATGAAATCAAGACCTAGGGGTGTGGATAACTAATTGTGCCAAATTTAGAACCTGTCAACGAGTTTGTATATGTCCCCTGCTCCCATAATTATTAAAACATCGCCAGCGCCAATGCTTTCTTTAATATGTTTTTCAATTTTATCAAAAGGCAGATAAGTTACATTTTTCTTATTTATTTTTTCAACCAATTTTTTTGAACTTGTTTTTTTGTTTATTTTTTTGGTTTCACGTCCTGCCACATCATAAATGTCCGTTATTATAACGTTATCAATACCCGCCTGCCTAAAAACTTTTACAAAATCATTAAATAAATAATGGGTTCTTTGGTGCTGGTGAGGCTGAAAAACGCAGGAAATGCGTTTTTTAGGATATTTTTCTTTAACCGCAGTCAGGGTTGCTAAAATTTCGTTTGGATGATGGGCGTAATCGCTGATAATTTTTAAATTTTTAAATTTTTCAATTTTTACGTTCAACTCTTCAAATCTTCTCCATGTTCCTCTGAATTCAGAGAATGATTTTAAAATAATGTCATCTGGAATTTCTAAAATCTTAGCAACCTGCAAAACAGCTAAAGCATTTAAAACATTGTGTTTGCCCGGAACTCTCATTATCTTTTTTATTTTTTTTGCTTCAAGTTGACTTAAAGAATATCCAAATGCCTTAAATTTATGGTTTTCAATTTGAGGAATATTATTGTCATCTGCATTAAACACCAAAAAGCCATCATCCGGCAGGCGGACAATAAAATCCTTGAAGGCCTTTTTGACTTTTTCAAATGTTTTAAAATAATCTAAGTGTTCTTTATCAACACTTGTAATTACAGTTATTTTGGGAGAGTAATACAAAAATGAAGAGTCGTATTCGCACGCTTCTATAACTAAAAGCTTGCTTTTTCCTGCCCTAAAATTAGAGCCTCCGCCAGAGGCGGATCCGTCTGGGTCGGAAAACTCTTTTACTTTTGTGCCCACAATTACAGTGGGATCAAGGCCTGCTTTTTCTAAAACCAGGCCTATCAAGGCAGTCACAGTGCTTTTTCCATGGGCTCCTGCCACAGCTATTGTATAATATTGTTTTGTAAGCTCTCCAAGGGCTTCAGGATAACTTGTGGTTTTTATTTTGTATTTTTTTGCCTGCTTTAACTCAGGGTTGTCTTTTTTTACTGCGGGGCTGAAAACAACCAAATCAATGTCTTTTTCTAAATTTTTTGCCTTGTGTTTTCCAATATAAATTTTAATACCTTTTTTCTTTAAAAAACTTGTGATTTCGGAGCCAACCAAATCAGAGCCGCTTACTTTGTGGCCTTTTGACAAGTAATACTGGGCTAAAGCTGACACCCCAATCCCCCCAATTCCAATTAAATGTATTTTCATCTTATTTTAAATTAAACGATTCTAAGGTTGTATATTGCGGGCCCTTGCGTTTTAATTCTGATTCCATAACTTCAATTGACTCTACTGTAAAAGTTAAATCAACATCTTCATTTACTTCTGGCAGTTCTTCTGGCTCAATGCGCCTTAATTCCCATTCTTTTAATCTAACTAAAGTAATATGCGGAGAAAACGCCCTGTTGTCTGCAGAAAACCTAATAACCTCCAATAATGCATTTTGCAGACCATTTTTCAAATCAGATAATTCTTTTGATTTCTCCCCTTTTGCCCATATCATTTTGGGAACTTTCTTTCCTTCCCCGCTATAACAAACTTTGCTTAAGTTTAAAGAAAATGGGCTGTATTTTTTTACAACCTCACCAACAACCCTGCAAACATCCGCGATCTCAACATCTGTTAAACCGCCCAAAAACTCCAAAGTAATATGTAAATTATCCTTGCTCACCCACCTGCCAGGAAGCTCTGCATGTTTTTCTTGATATTTTGCCAATACTTTTTTTACGTTTTCTGGCAAATTTATGGCTATAAAAACTCTGTGTCTTTTTTGCATTTTTTGATGGCTCAGCGATGGCTCAGGCGTTGAGCCATCATTTTATTATTTTATTTTAACAAATATGATGTCATTTTTCACTATTGACTTCAGTAAAAAAATATGTTATTGTTTGTATAGTACACCACAACTAACCCAGGAGGGATTAAGCAATGGACCAAAAGTTCCAAGTCGGCGACAAGGTTTATCTGACACAAGTTCATCTTGGGTCGATTGACTCAAGTGTCCGAAGAGCTTTCTCTGGCGTACTCGAAATCATCGGAAAAAAATGTGGCGAAAGAGGTGCCCCACAAGTTCGCCTTAAAAACAAAAAGGGTGATGTACTCACCTGCACAATCCGGCACCTTCGCCGTGCTTAATTCTCTACTTCAATACCTTTGCCCCTTCGATTTAAATCGGCTACGGGGCTTTTTTTTGTGCGCCAAAATGGTAAGATAAAATTAAATATGAATAAAGAAATTGTAAAAATATTTCACGATATAGCAGAGTTATTGGAAATTAAGGGGGATAAAGCGCTAAATTATAAATTAAGGGCGTACAAAAAAGCCATTGAAATTTTAGAAAACCTGAAAACTGATGTAGCTGATGTTTATAAAGAAAAAGGATTAGCTGGCATAAAGGAGCTTGGCATAGGAGAAAAAAACGCTAAAAAAATTGAAGAGTATATTAAAAAAAATAAAATCAAAGATTTTGAAAATTTAAAAGAAGAAACTGCCATAAAGCAAATTGTTACCCACTACTTTGAGTCAAAGGGCTTGGGGTTGAAAGAATTAAAAGAAAATGCTAAAAAAAGAAAGATAATATATTCCCGCTTCACAAAACCAGCAAAACAGCTTTTAGAATTAGCAGGCAGTGTTGAAAAAGCCAAACAGGCAATTACAAAAGTGGCTGAATGGGCAAATACAAGAAAGCTGGATTACGCTATTGAAACTGTGTTTAAAAAATGGCTGGAGCTAGACCGCTTAAAGCCAAAAGAAATTGTTAAAAAGCCGTTTTATAAAGGCGACCCAATGATTTGGTCAGAAACAAAGAAAAAATGGTATGTAATAAGCAAACATGGCGACTGGTTGGAATATGTTGGGAAAAAAGAAGACGTGGAATGGCGAATCGTCGACTAAATTTCTAATTAATCAATGCTTTCTCACACTGATTTAAAAAAAGGAGTTCAGTTTATTTACCAGGGGCAACCATGGCAAATTTTGGAGGCCCAGCAATCAAAAATGGCGCAAAGGCGCCCGGTTGTGCAAAGCAAAATAAAAAACTTAATTGATGGCAAGGTCCAACAAATAAACTTTCAGCAGGGAGACATGTTTGAAGAAGCAGAGCTTGAAAAAAAGAATATTAAGTTTATTTACTCAAGGCCAGCCCGAGGCAACGCCTCGGGCGAGCCAGGCCAGATGCAATACTTTTTTTGTGAAGAAAAAGACCCCTCAAAAAGATTTTCTTTTACAAAAGACCAAATAGGAGAAGAGGCAAAATTTTTAAGGCCTAATGAGATTGTGGTTGGACTGTTGTTTAAAGACGAATTTATAAACATTATTTTGCCCATAAAGGTGCAAATAAAGGTAAAAGAAACTCCGCCGGGCATTAAGGGAAATACAGCGCAAGGCGGAACAAAAGAGGCAGTGCTTGAATCTGGAGCTACCATACAAGTGCCCTTATTTGTTGAACAAGGAGATACAATTGAAATAAACACAGAAACCGGAACATATGTGAGAAGAGTTTAATAACAAAAATACGGCTCAACGCGTTGAGCCGTATTTTTTATTATTTTAATTACTTTTTGGGGCGGGCGGAGGCGAGGGCGGGGCGGGGTCTGCAAACGAGCGCTGCATTATTTCTTTTTCAACTGCTGATTTTTGCCTGCTGTATTTTAATTTTGCTATTTTTTTTATTGATCCAATAATTTCGGGCCTTCCTTTCGGCGGAGGTAAGGTGCTTAACTTAAAAGGAGTTGAAATTTTATTATTTATCATCATTTTAATTATCATTTCAAAATTGTCCAGATTTACTAAATCAAACCTTGTAAATCCGGGCTCAAACTGCTTTTCTAAGTTTTCTGCGTCTTCAGCTCCAATACGGAAAGCTCCAATTGTGCCCACGTTTCCCAAAACAGCGTCTCTAATTTCCTCTTTTAATTGAGGCATATATTGGTGCGCCATTATTAAATTTAATTTGTATTTTCTGGCTTCAGATAAAATGGTGGCAATGGAATCGGTTGTAAAATTCTGGAATTCGTCAATATACAAATAAAAATCTGTTCTTTGGTCTTCTGGCACCCTTGCCCTTCTCATTGCAGCCATCTGAATTTTTGAAACCAATATCAAACCCAGCAAAGAACTGTTTACCTCGCCAGTCAGACCTTTTGACAAGTTTGCTAAAAATATTTTTTTGTTATCCATTATTTCAGCCAAGTCAAAACCAGAATGGGACTGCCCTATTATATTCCTCATCATTTCGTTTTCAATAAATCGCCCAAGTTTTGAAACCACATATCCTAACATATCAGACCTTGTGGAGCCGGTTGTTTGAGCCCATTCTTTTGTCCAAAAACTTTTTACAACAGGATCTGAAACCTTTGCCATTCTTTGCTGTAAAAATGAAGAGTCTGTAAACATTTTAGGAATTTCAACAAGAGTTCCAGGGTTATCTTTGTCTGCCATTAAAGCCAGCATGGCATTTCTCATATAATGCTCAAACATAGGACCAATAATTTCTGGCGGAAAAAGCTTCATAAAAATAGCTATCATTTCCTGTACTGCAAAGTCCTTTTGCTCTGGAGTATCATACTCTAACATATTCAAACCGCAGGGGCTTTCAATGTCATGAGGTTCAAATAAAACGACATCATCAACTCTTTCTTTTGGTATGTTGGCCAACACATGCTCCACTAATTCCCCGTGCGGATCAACTACAGCCACCCCTTCCCCATTCAAAATATCCTGCGCAATCATGCCTTCTAAGAATGATGACTTACCCACTCCGGTTTGCCCAATAATGTAAAAATGGCGCCTTCTATCTTGCTTGTCTGAAAAATAAACTTTTTTATTTTCTCCACGAAATAAAACCTCCCCCACCAAATTTATTCCTTTTTCTGGTAAATCAGACGGCGGAGCTGCTGACACTGATTTTGCAGCTTTAATGTAAGGGGTTTCAATATAATGTGATGGAAAATGATAAATACTTGCGAGTTCTTCCACATTTAAAACATTTGACTGGCTGGGATTAAAATTTCTAAAACTATAGTCATATATAAGTTTTTTAAGCTCCCTGCCCCGCACCTGCTTTGGGTTCAAACTATTAACAGCGGCCAAAGAATATTGGCTAAATGCGCCCGTCAAATGATTTAATATTTCCTCTGCCCTACCCTGGGATTGAGCTGAAGCCACAACCCTCACATTAACTTCAAAGGGTTGTTTTTGGATTTTAGTTTGTATTGCATCATAACCTTTTTGGTCAAAACCCTGCTGTCTTGGCATACCGGACTGGTCTAATTGCTGATTTTGGAAGCTTTTATTGACGTGGCTTCCTAACTTAGGGCTGAAAAGGGTTTCAAACATTTCCATTATAGGTCCGTGAAAAGCCGTAATAACAGCTGTCCTTACATCCTTTCCCTCGCGGATTTTTCTTAAGGCCTTTTCGCCTTTTTTTCTTAAATTCAAACCAGACAAAGGCCTAATTATAACCTGGACTGCCCCGCCCTCATTGGCTGATATTTTACTTAAATCATTTGTAATCAAAGACAGCGGGTCTTTTTCCAATGTCTGATATGTGCTTATTGGAAATAAAAAGTTTTCAGATAACTTTAAGTACGCTGCTGCGGTAGCACCTTGGGGCTCAAATATTGTGTAGTCCTGCGGAATTTTATCAACCACAGCGGAAGGAAAAACCCCCTGCACATATTTTTCAAAAACCGACTCCAAATACTTCGGAACTGCCGTGTAAAAAGAAATATCAGACCCTCCTATTTGAGAAGCAATTTCAAAAGCAACGCTTGGCGGGTCTTGAAATATTCTCGGTTTCTTAAGATACAAAAAATTGGCAAAAACTTGCTCCATCTGGGCTATCATCATTTTTTGTTCTTTTTGCTGGTCTGTTTCCTTTTTCTGCGGATTTTTTGGCATCATAACCAAAAACAAAACCATCTCTAGTCCGCCAAAAACAGAATTCTTTTCATTTGTTTCAGCATTTAAAGCAATAACAAAAGCCAAAACAATCAAAAGAAAAACAATAATAAGACCGGGGATTACGAAACTCATAAATTAAAAATTCCAAAAGTTTATTTAATAAACTTTTGATAGTATCCTTCTTGAGCTAAAACATCATGAAAAATATCCAAAAGATAGGGGTCGTTCATTTTTTTAGCAACTTGTATTGCAAAAACAACTCCCTTCTCGCGAGCGATTTTTAAAAGATGTTCAATTTTTTTATCCTCGCCCAAAAAAGCGATTTTCTTAGATTTTTTTTCTGCCTCGCCTTTTAACTTATCATCTACTTCCATCATCTCTATTTCTCTTTTCAGCTTTTCTGAGACAATCTCGTGGTCTTGAGCTAACTCTCTTTTTTCAGGAGCCGGACCAACTTCGCGCTTAAAATCTGGGCTTTGTTCTGCGTGCCCGATTTCCCGCTTTTTTATTTTTTCTCGGTTTTTATTATCTATCATCTTACAATTAAATCTATTAAGGCCTCATCAATATCATCAGAAGAGCTAATTTTACTATTGTTTTTTCCTGTTATCACAGTAATCTTCAATCCTGTTGAAACTTTTGAGACCTCGTATATTTTTGTACAAGGAGTCGGGTCGAATTCCGGCTTTAATAAAGCCCCGCAAGAACTGGAATCTGGGATCCAATTGTCTATACTATATTGCTTTGTAGCAACAAACCTTCTTCCTTCAGAATCAATTATATCTCCAATATCCCATGACCTTTCTTCAATGTTCACTTTTCCTTTGTTCTGGCCCCCAATTGTCACAATTATAAACCTTTCTGTAGTTGTTATAGAATCCCTTATTGAATAGCTCTGCTTTTTTGCCATAGCAGGAGTTAAAGCGCTTCCCAAATCCCTTGAATCAATAAAAACAAATTTAAGGTTTCCTAAAGTTTGTTCATAAACCGGCTGGTTTATATTTTCTCCATTTGGCTTATCTTCAGGAGCAGGCGGTGCCTCTGCCATGCGCATCACAAGATAAACTATTAAAACAGCAACTAAAACTACGATTGCCAGCACCAGCAAAAGGCGGGAAACCTGCCCGGCTTGCTTGTTAAATTTGAATTTCATATGTTTTTAATTAATTTTAATCTTGATAAATTAAAATTGCAACACTATTCATATCTCAAAGCATCTACCGGCTTTAATTTTGAAGCTGACCTAGACGGAAAATATCCTGAGGCGCATCCGATTAAAAATGAAAAAGTGATTCCAAATAATATAAGCCCCGGGCCTACATCTGCTTTAAAATAAAATAAGG
>CAYNHB010000019.1:0-16465 GCA_964397155.1 uncultured Candidatus Saccharibacteria bacterium | reverse complement strand
CTATTTGCATAGGCCTCACAGCATCAATGGCAGCAGTTATTTTAGCTTCAGGAACAAAGGGAAAGCGTTTTGCTTTACCCAATGCTGAAATACTTTTGCACCAAGTGGCAGGAGGCATGCAAGGGCAGGCAACAGACATTGAAATCACTGCAAAACAGATTGTAAAAATGAAGGAAAAACTGAATGCTATTTTAGCCAAACACACGGGCCAGCCGTTAAGCAAAATCACAACAGATACTGACAGGGATTTTTATCTGTCTGCATTAGAAGCAAAAAAATACGGTTTGATTGATGAGGTAATAGGTGGCGGAAAATAGAATTTAGAAAATATAAATATATTGTGTGCGAGCTCACCGAGTAGGTGAGTTTATTTTGTTAAAACTACTAAATTACCAATAATTACTAATTTACGAATATGATATTAGTATATTCGTATCTATTAGTAATTTGGTAGTTATTTTATGAACCAAATTATTTTTTACATTGCATTTTCAACGATTGCTGTAATAGCGGGTGCAATTATTGGTTATTACACAAGGCAGAACATAGCTAAAAGAAGAGCCGGCTCTTTGGAGGCAAAACTCCAAAAAAGGGTTGATGATGTAAAGCAGGAGACCGCCTTGATGATTAAAAAGGCGGAGCAAAAGTCCTCTAGCATCATAGAAAGCGCCCAAAAAGACGTTGATGAAAGAAGAAGAGAGTTTTTAAAAGCCCAGCAAGTTTTGCTGAACAGGGAAAGTTTGCTGGATTCAAAAATAGTTTCTTTTGAGGAAAAAGAAAAAGAATTACAGGAAAAGGGTGAAAAATTAAAAAACATAAAAGAGGACTTAGATAAATTAAGGGCAGAAGCTGAAAAAAAATTAGAAAAAGTGGCTGACCTTTCAAGGGAAGACGCAAAAAAGGAATTATTGTCTTTGGTTGAAATTGAAAGCGAAAAAGAGATTTTAGAGAGAATGAAAAAGTTTGAAGAAAAAGGGCAGGAAAAACTTCAGGAAAGGGCAAAAGAAATTATATCTTTGGCAATCCAAAAATGCGCTGTTCCCCAAACTCAAGAACTGACAACAACAAGCGTAATTCTTGCCAATGAAGATTTAAAAGGCAGGATTATAGGAAAAGAAGGAAGGAATATTAGGGCTTTTGAAAAGCTAACTGGCGTTGAGTTAATTGTGGACGAAACCCCGGAGTCAGTTGTGATTTCCGGGTTTAACCCGATCAGAAGGCAGATTGCAAAAGTTGCTTTAGATAAGCTAATTCAAGATGGGAGAATACAGCCGGCAAAAATTGAGGAAAAAGTTGAAGAAGCAAAAACAGAAATTGCCCAAAAAATAAAAGAGGCAGGAGAAAAAGCAGCTTTTGAAACCGGAGTAATTGGTTTGAATGACAAATTAGTGCAAATTTTAGGACGGCTTTACTACAGGACATCTTATGGCCAAAATGTTTTGCTTCACTCAATGGAAGTGGCTTTAATAGCTGAAACATTGGCTTACGAGTTGAAAGCTAATACTCAAGTTGCAAAAAGAGCGGCTTTGTTGCACGACATAGGAAAAGCAATTGACCAGCAGGTACAAGGATCCCATATTGAAATTGGAATTAAGGTTTTAGAGAAATTTGGCGAGTCAGAGGATGTTATCAAAGCCATGAGGGCGCACCACGATGATTATCCTGTAGAAACCTTAGAGGCCGTAATAGTTAAAGTTGCAGATGCAATTTCCAGTTCAAGGCCTGGCGCCAGAAAAGACACTTTGGAAAATTATTTGCAACGCCTAAAAG
The DNA here is from genome assembly GCA_964397155.1 of uncultured Candidatus Saccharibacteria bacterium. Classification (GTDB taxonomy): domain Bacteria; phylum Patescibacteriota; class Minisyncoccia; order Minisyncoccales; family Staskawiczbacteraceae; genus XYD1-FULL-39-28. The sequence goes on along the minus strand of CAYNHB010000019.1, from coordinate 14,695 downwards.
AATTAGAGGATCTTGCAAATAAATTTGAGGGAGTTGAAAAAACTTATGCTATTCAGGCAGGAAGAGAAATCCGCGTGTTTGTGCAACCAGAAAGAGTGGATGATTTACAGGCGAGAAAAATAGCAAAAGAAATTGCAGAAAAAATTGAAGAGGAATTAAAATATCCAGGAGAAATTAAAGTTACTGTGATGAGGGAAACTCGCGTTGTAGAGTACGCTCGTTAACGCTAAACGACGAATTTACGCGAATTTTTTGACGAATAAACACGAATTAACGTGCATAAAAAAAGCAGAGACATTTTAGTCTCCGTTTTGTCGCCTTTTCCATGTTTGGAAATCGAGCTCGTCTAATGTTTCTTTTAGAACCTCGGCTTTTGGCTCGGACTCTTTTTGACGTAGTAAAACAGCAGCTTTTAGCGCCCCTTCAACAGTAAAATCTGTAGCTTGGCAGATTTTTTCAAACTCAGCAAACGATAGCCTACGCCTGCTCATTTCTATGTCGCGAATTTGACGATCGTTTATGTGCCAACCAAATTGTTCAATTAGTAGCAAAGCAAGGGCATGCCGCTTATTCCCGCTGCTAACTCGCATTACTTGGACAACCTGCCCAATGTAATTTGTAAGCTGATCGAATGCGTTTTTCAACCCCTGATTATCCATAACATCTCCTTTTGACAAAGGGCTTGGAAAATGAATAAGACAGACCGGTTTGTCTTATTCGTGGATTGTTGATTTATGCTGCTTTTTTGGGTTTTGCTGGTTTTTCTTTTTCGTCTTTTGGGAGTTCTATTATATGGTCTGCTTTTTCTTCTGTTTTTTTCCTCTCCTGCAAGAAATTTTCTAGAGCTTTGCTGCCTTTCATGTAGGCATCTAAAAACCCCTGGGCTTCATTTTTTTGTATGTTATGCTCATCTAGCATTCCTCGAAATTCAGCGCGGGATTGGTTGTCTAGAAAACGGTTTTGTATTTTTACAAGGAAGTCATTGGCCCAATCTGTTTCGCTATAATTTTCATAATTTTCTGACATAATTTTGGAGCGGGTGAGGGGAGTCGCCGTGTCATGCGACACGGCACCCTATCGGATGATAGGGCGAACCCACTATTTGAGCGGGCGACGGGATTTGCACCCGTGCTCAGACCTTGGAAGGGTCTCGTGCTGCTGCTACACCACGCCCGCCTGCTTTTGTCGGGGTGCTGAGAATCGAACTCAGGCTGTACGCTCCCAAAGCGCACGTACTACCATTATACGACACCCCGATATAATATATATAATAATAAACGAAAAATTGCATATTGTCAAAGGGAAAAATTTATGATAATATATAAATGATTTTGCCCCCATAGTTAAATGGATATAATAGGATCCTTCTAAGATCTAGTTGTTGGTTCGATTCCAACTGGGGGCACAGAATTTAATTTATGGGGGCTATGGTGTAGCAGCAACACAACTCTCTGTGGCAGAGTCGTCACGGGTGCAAATCCCGTTAGCCCCCCAGTCGATTTTTTAAAATTATAAAATTAAAAATTAAAAATTTTATTATGAAAAAAGGATTTTGTTCAAACATAGAAAAAGACACTTTAGAAAATGAAAATTTTCGAAAGGTTTTGTACACTGGCAAAAACAGCCAGTTGGTGCTAATGAGTTTAGCTCCCAACGAAGAAATTGGCATGGAAACGCATAATGAAAACGACCAATTTTTTAGGTTTGAAAAAGGAAAGGGAAAGTGCATTATTGACGGCAACGAGTATGAGGTTGAAGATGGTTCGGCAGTAGTTGTGCCAGCAGGGGCAGAACACAATGTAATAAACACTTCTGATTCAGAACGCCTTAGTTTGTACACCATTTACTCCCCTGCCCACCACAAAGACGGAATTGTAAGGGCAACAAAAGCTGAAGCAGAAGCCAACGAAGAAGATTTTGACCACATAACCACAGAATAATTGCTAGAAGCTGAAAATTTGACAAGGATTTCTGTTAGAATATAATAAAAATATATGGCAAAGAAAGATATAACAATCAATGAGCTGGCAAAGATGATTAATAAAAGCTTTGAGAAAGTGGCTACTAAAGAGCAGGTGGATGGTTTTGAAAAATGGACAAAAGAAAAGGTTAATAAATTAGAAAAAGATGTTTCTGAAATTAAGGTTTTAGTCAAGGAAGACCACCGCAAGAGAATTGAAAAATTAGAAAGCCGGGTTGATTATTTGGAGAATGTTTTGGATTTGTCAGCTAAAAAGTAAATTGGTACCGAGACAGCCCCGACGCAAGGTCGGGGTTTTTTGTTATCCACAGGGGGGGGTTGCACTGTTTTATGTAGAGGCGTAAAATTAAATAATTTATAATTAAAAACATAAATTTTTTATGAAGGCAAAATATTTTATATTGGCAGGAGTTTTAGCAACAGCAGTTTTTTGTTCTGGGTCAGTTAATGCAGAATCAGTGGCTTCAACCCAAACAGCCGCGCTTATGAGTCAGCTTCAGTTGCAGATACAGGCATTGCTCCAGCAGATAGCAACACTGCAGGCGCAATCGGATTCTCAAACAACGCCCCAAACAATATCTCAAGATTGGTGCTACACTTTTGAGAAAAATTTAGGATATGCTAATTCTGGCAAAGAAGAAGTTGGGTACTTGCATATAGCCCTAGAAAAAGAGGGGTTTTCTTATGCGCCGGATACAGGTAATACCTATCGTACAGGAACTGCAAATGCAGTGAGGGCTTTTCAAGAAAAATATGCTTCAGAGATTTTAACTCCTTTTAGAATGAGCAGGGGGAATGGTTATGTTGGCACAAAAACAAGAGAAAAACTAAACCAACTTTACAGTTGCGAAAATAGAACTCACACAGAATGCGCTAACAGCCAATGCGTTGCTGTGTCAGGCGCTGGATTGAACACTTGCTTAGTTAATGAGGATTGTGTAGTCGCTTCTCACACAGAATGCAATACGCAAGGTCAGTGCGTTGCTGTGTCAGGTAGCGGGACAGATGAGTGTTTTACTAGTAGTGATTGCACAACCCAACCCTCAATTACAGTAACTTCCCCCAACGGAGGAGAAACTTGGCAGGCGGGGACTACTCACAATATTACCTGGACTTATAATGGTACAAATCCTCTTATGATTGAATTGTGCAGAGACAGCATTTCAACTTGCTGGCATCTAGCTTATAATATTTCACCAACCGCAAATAGTTACTCTTGGACAGTTGATTCGGTTCTTCCTATTGGCTCGGTAAATCAATCTTCTGTGGCGAATGACTATAAAATTCACGTTTGGGAGCAAACGAATGCGTCCGTATCTGATTACAGCGATAATTATTTCAGCATTGTTTCTGCACCGACATGCATACCAAATTGGACTTGTACTTCTTGGAATTCCTGCTCAGTAAAAAATCAATTGATTTTGAATCATATCGCTCAAGCCCAGGCAGAAATAGCTCAAACAACAGACCCGCAGAAAATATTAGCATTAACAGCTAAGCTTAATCAGCTTCAGGCGTTGATATATGTATCAGCTACAGCAAGAACATGCACTGATTCAAATAATTGCGGAGTAATTACAGGAGAGCCGGCCTTGGCGCGAGCTTGTACCACCCAACCTTCAATTACAGTAACATCTCCAAACGGAGGAGAAACGTGGACTCCGGGTCAAAATGTGACTATCACATGGACTTCTTCGGGGATGGACGATAGCAAAGTATTTATTCAAGTTGAAAATTCTAATCCGTACAGTATTGCCAGTGGCATACCAGCATCGCAAGGATCTTATACTTGGACAGTTAAAGATGTAACCAACTTTACAATGTCGAGACAAGTGAAGGTTAGAATTGGCGGACACTCCTCTAATAATGTTTATGCTGATGATGCTAGCGACAACTATTTCAGTATTGTTGAACCAAACAACGGAAATCTTGTTGCGCATTATTCTCTTGAAGGGAATGCCAATGACGTGAGTGGCAATAATAATAACGGATTTGTTTACGGGAGTCCGGCAAAAACTACAGGAAAAGTCGGACAGAATTATGATTTTGACGGGATAAATGACTATATTTATATCCCACATACAGCTAATCCTATAAAAAAAGCCAACAAATTTTCGGTCTCCGCTTGGATAAAGCCGAATGTATTTATAACAAATTCTAATTACGATATAGTTAATTATGACCTTTGGGATGTAGACACAACCGGCTGGCGTTTGCGCTACGAATGGGGCGCTTTGGTATTTAGATACGGCAGTTTTGCGGATAAAACAGATTTTTATTTATTGCAAAAAGACAAGTGGTCTTTTATAACATTAACTTTTGATAACGGAAGCGTTGGTTTATACATTGATGGAGAGCTTAAAAAATCAGTTAATCATAATTCAACAATTACTTACGACAGCTGGAACAGATTATTTATTGGTAAATATCCAGGAAACGGTTATCGATGGAGAGGAGGCATAGATGAAGTTAAGTTTTGGGATTACGCTTTGAGTGCCCAAGAAGTTGTAAATGAATATAACTCTGTGCCCGCAGAACCCTCAATCACCGTAATTTCACCAAACGGCGGAGAAGAATGGAAAATTGGTAAAACACACGATATAACATGGATGACGAATAATATTCCAGCTGCCAATGATATGCTTGTTCGTTTGCGTGATAGTGCGGGTGTGGAGCATTATTTTTATGGTAATTCTGATATTTCAAATACAGTTCCAAATAATGGATTTTTCTCTATTACAGTTCCTTCAACGCTTACGCCCGGTCAGTATAAGGTAGAAGTAAAAACTTCTGTTAACGGACAGAGTTATCTTGACGCAAGTGATAACTATTTTAATATTGTTTCTTCTGTCCAGCCATTGGCTGTTATTTCACCAAAAGCAGAGAATAGCTATGCGCCAGGAGAAACAATAAATCTTAAGTGGAGCGGAGGAACATCTGATTCAGAGATAAATTTCTATTTGTTTACCAGGGATAGCTATGGCAGCGATGAATATAATTTTAAGGAAGTGATGATTTTTAGGGCTCCTAATACAGGAAGCTCTTCATGGAATATTCCTTCAAATATAACGCCTGGAGTCAATTATTATGTGAGAGCTCTTTGTTATGATGCTGTTGGATGCAATAATATATATGATTCTGGTCCTTTTACCATTACTGTTCCAACTGGGTCATTGGCAACATCGTTTGCAAATACGCCTCAAAATCAGGTGGTTGCAGGAGGACAAACAGTTGAAGTTGGACGCTGGAAATTTAGTTCTTCTTATGAGAATTACACAATCCAAGAAATTAGGATTGATCCTGATGCCACGCCTGCAAGCAACAATGCCGAAGATGCCATTGCATCACTTATCTTAAGAAAGACAGATGGCACTATTCTGGATCGAAAGAGTTGGAATGCTTCTGTTGGCTATTTTAAGTTTGACGGTTTGTCGCTTGAAGTTCCAGCTAACACATCTCAAACCGTGGTTGTTCAAGCTGTGTTATCTCCTGCAATTTCAGCAACTGCTGGAAATTCTGGGTTAAGAATTGTTCCATCTTTGGTTTATACTAAATACACGAATTCTCAGGGAGATCCTAAAATCGACGAAACACCAAGACCCGGAAACAGTACTTATGTTTATAGGTCAATCCCAACTTTATCAAGGATAGACTTTAATAATACAGCACCATTAGTAAATGGAGTAGTACAAGATTTGTATAGATTTACAGTTGCAGCTCCTTATCAGGGAGATGTTTATATTAAACAGTTTAAGCTTGATTTAAACTGGTCTGATAATGGGACAGACAATAATCTTGAATTAGAGTCATTAAAGGTTTTGAAAAATGGAGTTGATATTACAGGCACTGTATTTATTGTAGAGAGAAATGGCAATTCGATTGAAGATGACACGGGAGTTTTAGAGAACAACAGTAAAATAATTGTAATTTGGGTCTCTGGTGAAGATATAATTCCAGCTGGAAGCTCTGCAATTTATACCTTAAAGGGCACTCCGCAGGGATTTGGAGATTCAGATAACGTAACTGTTGCTTTTAATACCGATAGCAATGATGTGACTTTTGGAAGTACTTCTGTTGACTATATTGGTTATCTCAACGTTGGGGCAACAAATACTACAGGTATAATAAAGCTTTATTCTACGTCTACACCCGATGCTGCAGCAGAGGATGCTCAACTTATTTGGTCTGATGGTTCAGCAGTTATTCACTCTGCTTCAGGAATGTTCGGTAGTAATGATTGGACAAATGGTTATTTAATAGGAAATTCTTTATCTGGTGAAACATGGTCAAGCGGGTCATCGGGCTTGGGTTATAATGCTTTAGATGCAATTCAGGCCCAAGTTGCATCTATTGCTGATGCAATAAAAAAACTTTTGAGGCAATAAAAAACACTAAAAACAACACAAGATAAACAGGACAGACGCTGTCTGTCCTGTTTGCGTGGATTAAAAAATGATATAATCTTATATTATGAGCCCTGAGTTTCTATCCTGGAAAAATATTTTTATTGCTTTTGTTGTGGTTTTAGCTTTGCTGACGACAGGTTTTTCTTTTCTATTAAACAAAACTTTTCCCCTTGTAAATCATGCAAATGTGGTTTTAGAGCATGAAAATGATTTAGGGATAATAGAAGAAGAAAGCAGCTCTTTTTTAGATGGGACTGCGCTTGTTTCTGAGCCTTCGGTTGAACCCTCGGCATCGGTGCGTTGGCCAAGCCAATCAAATTCAGTTGTTTCTAAAAAGCTTGAAAATCCTCCAGAAATTATAAAAGCTATTTATGTTACTGGCTGGTCAGCTGGATCTAAAAATTATTTAAGTTATTTGAGCAGTGTTTTTGAAAGCACAGAAATTAATGCTGTGGTAATTGATATTAAGGACTACTCTGGCTTAGTTTCTTATTTTGCTGAAGTTAAAGAGGTTAAAAAATACAATTTAGTTAACGGGGCAATTTATGATATTGATTCTTTGGTTAAATTTTTTCACAATAAAAACATTTATGTTATAGGCAGAATTAGTATTTTTGAAGATCCAGCATATGCCAAAGCAAGACCAGAGCTGGCAATTTATGATGAAAAAGCTCAGGAATTTACTTTATGGGAAGATTATAATGGTTTAAATTGGCTTGATCCTGCTTCAAAAGATGTCTGGGATTATAATATTGCTTTGGCAAAAAATGCTTTTTTTCACGGATTTGATGAAATAAATTTTGATTATATAAGATTCCCCTCTGACGGTGAAATAGAGAGCGCGGGTTTTCCTGTGTGGGACCAGAAAACATCAATGGCCAGCGTAATAAAAGAATTTTTTGAATATTTAAGAGCAGAGCTTAAGGGAGAGGTAATATCAGCTGATTTGTTTGGGCAAACAACAACAAGTTATAACGACATGGGAATAGGCCAGTTTTTAGAAAACGCCTTTGCATCTTTTGACTATATTTCGCCAATGGTTTATCCCTCCCATTACATTGGCGGGTTTATGGGTTTTGAAAATCCAGCAGAATATCCTTATGAAGTTGTAAAATATTCGTTAGATTCAGCGATTTTAAGAAAAAATGATTTTTTTGGTATAAGTTCAGTAACAGAAAGCGACCAAAAAATTTTTAAATTTAGGCCATGGCTTCAGGATTTTGACATGGGAGCAGATTACACAAGTGAAATGGTTAGGCGGGAAATTCAGGCAGTTAAAGATTCTTTAAAGGATGATTACTGTGGGTTTATGCTTTGGAACTCTTCAAATATTTACACTTTAGAAGCGGTTTCAAAATAAAAAAAATTAGGTTTTTTCTTCTAGTTTTACAGTTAGGTTGATTTTTTTGCCGTCGCGCAAAACAGTAAAAACAGTTCCTCCGCCAATTTTGCATTTTTGTAAAATATTAGCCAATGGATTTTTAACGCTGATTTTTTGGCCATTGCACTCTAAAATTATATCCCACTCTTTAATGCCTGCCCTGTCTGCCGCTGAACCTTTTATTACAGGCGACTCCCCCAGCTGTTCTCTTACAACAATTGCTCCGTCTGCCACAGGAAGCTTGTTGGCTTCAGCCAATTCTTTTGATATTAAAACATATTTTACTCCCAAAAATGGCATTTTTATTTTTCCGTATTTTTTAACTTCCTCTAAATCTTTTTTGGCATAGTTTATTGGAATGGCAAAACCAATATTTTGGGCTCCAAAAATCATAGCAGTATTAATACCTACAACCTCGCCGTCCATGTTAACTAAAGGACCGCCTGAATTTCCCGGGTTTATGGCAGCATCCGTTTGTATCAATCCCCTTAAGTTTTGCATTTGATGATCCATTCCGCCGAATGCCGTGATAAACCTTGAAAGCCCTGAAATAATTCCTGTTGAAAGGGTGTCTGTGAATTCGCCCAATGCATTTCCAACAGCAACCACCTCTTCTCCAAGCTGAATTTTATTTGAATCAGCCATTTTCAGGCAAGGTAAATTTTTGCCTTGAATTTTTAGCACAGCAATATCATTTATAGGGTTTCTGGATAAAACCTTAGCTGACTCTTTATGTTTTGGGCTTAAAATTACTGTGTATTCGGCTGTCGTGTCTGCTACCACGTGGTTTGAAGTAAAAACATACCCGTCTTCTGAAACAATGAAGCCCGATCCCCCGCCAATCTGGGTTTTTTGCGTTTTTATTTTTTGGTCTTTTCCTCCGCCCGGTGTGGGATTGGGCATCAAAAACTGTTTTCCGCCCACGGGAAAAGAAAAAAAGTTTTCTAGTTTTGGCAGGTCCTTTGAAACAACAACAGTTATTACTGCCGGGCAGACCCTTTTTGCGATTTCTACGACTGGTGAGTTTGATGGCATAATTTGATTTTAGTTAATTTTTAATAATTATACAGAATATCTATATTAATAACAACTTGTGAAAAGATGATTTTTATGTTATGGTGATAATAATAATTTTGCCCCCTTCGTTCAACGGATAGGACGCGAGTTTCCTAAACTTGAAATACAGGTTCGATTCCTGTAGGGGGCACAATGAGAATTGGAATAATTGTTTCAAGAATAGGAGGGGAAGATGGAGTTGCTTTAGAAACGCAGAAATGGGTTGAGGCCCTTAATGAAATGGGGCACGAAATTTTTATTGTCTCAGGCCATTTTGAAGAAGGTGTTTTAGTAAACAAAAAATATCGCAGAAGAATTAAAAATCTTTCTTTTGGGTATAATATAAACCAAAAACAAAGAAGAAGAGCTTTTTATATTTTAGGTGGAGTTTTTGGTAACCCCAAAAACATAATAAGAAAAATAAACCAGGAATCAGAAGTTATATCTAAAAAATTAATAAGGTGGATAAAAGACAACAATTTAAAGCTTTTGATTTTGCAAAACACCAATTCCTTGCCGGTTCATTTACCGTTGGCAAAAGCAATTAAGGAGGTAATAGAAAAAACAGAAATTAAGGCCATTGCCCATAACCATGATTTCCACTGGGAAAGAGGAAAGGAATATGTTTCTCCTTATAAAGAAGTAAATTCTTTGGTAAAAGAGCTTTTTCCTTTGCAACTACCCCAAGTAAAGCACGTTGTTATTAATACAGCAGCCAAAAAAAAGCTGAAAAAAGATTTTGGCATAAGGGCTATGTATATTCCAAATGTAATGGATTTTAGAAAGCCATTTGGAAAAAAAACAGATAGAAACAAAAACTTATTAAAAGAGTTGGGCTTGAAAGAAGATGATATCCCTATTTTTCAGATTACAAGAATAATTAGGAGAAAAAACATAGAGACCTCTATAAAACTTATAAAACAATTAGAAGACGAAAGAATCAAGCTGATTGTTACGGGAACTGCTGATGATGATCCGGGGCATGTTTATTACAAAGAAATAAAAGATTTAGTGAAATTATTAGGTTTACAAAAACAAATTTTGTTTACAGGAGACAGGTTTTTTAAAGTGGGATTTTTGTTTAAATATTTGTACTTAAAGAAGTTTTTACCAAAAAAATTCAAACCATACAACCATTCAGACGCTTATTCTGCTGCTGTTGCCTGCGCCTTTTTTAGCAGGTATGAAGGGTTTGGCAATGCTTTTATTGAGGCAGTGTCAGCTAAAAAGCCAATTTTTGTGAACAATTATGAGCCGGTTTTTTGGCAGGATATTGGTAAAAAAGGTTTTAAAACAGTAATGATTAAAAATGGAAATTTAAACAAAAGAGCAGTAAAAAAAATTAAAAAAATTATATATGATAAGGATTTAGCTAAAAAAATTGTAAACTATAATTTTGAGATAGGGAAAAAATATTTTTCTTATAAAATTTTAAAAACAAAACTAAGGCAAATTATAAAAGAGCTAAAGGTAGACTAAATTGAAGTAAAATCGGCCTTTTTAGCTGGGGATAAAAATAGTGTTTTACTATGGACAGAGGGTCTTTTGGCTGTTAAAATAAATACATGAATAACAGTGAAAAGCCAAGCGATTTGCATGATAAGCTAATAGACATAGAATTGGCTAAAAGTAGCAGTAATAAAACGAAAGTCATGAAATTTTTACCAGCCATAGTACTTGTGGCTTCTTTTTATTACTCTTTTCTTTTGTCTTTGGGTTTGCTGTTAGGTTATATTGGCTCAAGGACATATTCAAAGTATTTTCTTGAAAATGGAAAAGTTGACTGTATATATATTGATTTTGGCAAAAATTGGAAGATTCACTTGCACCACTGGATTTTAGGAGCATTATTTTTGGTTTTTGTTTGGTTTATTGATTATTTATATCTGCCACGCTTTTTTGTGGGGGTTGTTTGCGGAATTATTGCCCACGATATTTACGATTACAATGACTGGCACAAAATTTTGATTAAAAACAGGGAGCCCGTAAAAAAATAAAAATCGTTGAATAGCCCCGCTTAGGCGGGGTTTTAGGTTGAATAAAGGTGTTTTGTAGAGTAAGATAAATTTTAAGGAGGGTTGGCAGAAAGGCTATTGCGCGGCATTCGAAACGCCGTGGGAGCAATCCCTTGCAGGTTCGAGTCCTGCACCCTCCGCTATGAAAAAATATTTTTTTATATTATTAGTTTCTGTTTTGGTTTTTGTTCCGAATTTTTTGTCAGCTGATCAAGCTGATGGTTTTGATTTGGAAAGGATATTTTATATGTCAAAACTAAGGGAAAAGGAGGGTATTGAGAGCTTGAAAAAAAATGCTGATAAAATTGATATTTTAGCTCCTCAGGTTTATGTGGTTTCAGCTGATTTAAGCGCTTCTGGCGGATTAAGCCCTGAAGTAAAGCAAATAGTTTTAGAGAATAGTGTTAAAGTAATGCCCCTGATTGCCAATGCTAATTTCAATCGCGTAACAATGCACAATCTTTTAATTTCAGATACAGCGAAAGCCAAAGTAATTGATTTTCTGGTAAAAGAAGCAGTAAAAGAAAATTATATTGGCTGGCAGTTTGATTTTGAGCACATAGATTACAAAGACAGAGATTTATTTAGTGGATTTGTTGAAAAAACAGCAGAGGCACTGCATAAAAATAATTTAATTTTAAGCGTAGCTGTGGTTGTGAGGTATAATGACTATGAAGACACTTATTTTTACAAAAATTGGTCTGGAGTATTTGATTATAAAAGAATAGCTGATGCAGTTGATTTTGTAAGCCTAATGACATATGACGACCAGGATTCGCATGGACCGCCAGCATCTATTCCATTTGTTAAGAAGTCATTGGATTATTTAAAAGGCAAAATTCCTGCAGAAAAATTATCTATGGGGATCCCTCTTTATTATTGGGGTTGGACATTAAATCCTTTGAAAAAAGTTAGAAGCGATGGCAGTTTTCAAAGAGTTCTTAATACTAAGGCAAAATATTTTACAATAGAGGGCTTTGATGAAAATTTGGGCGTGCCATGGTATGTTTATTTATATAACACAACCATCTGCGCTGTTTTTTATGAAAACGCAAGGAGTTTTGAGCTAAAGCTGGATATAGCCAGAGAAAACAATTTTAGGGGATTTTCTGCATGGGTTTTAGGCATTGAAGATCCAGGAATTTGGAATATTTTAGAAACTCATTGAGTTTTTTTGTTATTTATTGTATTATATTTATATGTCTATTCAGACAATTGCTTTTGTATTGTTAGCTATCGCCTCTGTTTTATTTTTAATAAACGTTTTTTTAGTTTGGTATTTTTACAAAAACAGCAAAAAAATAGACATTTTGCTTGAAAACGGAAAAATAAGAAGCTTTAAGGATATTTTTTTAAGGCAAAAAGAGAAAAATACGGAATTAGAAAAAAGGTTAAAACAGGCCTTTCTTGAGATTGAAGAACTAAAAAATATTTCTGAAAAAACCATACAAAAAACAAGCATAGTAAGGTTTAACCCTTTTAATGAAATGGGGGGGAATCAAAGTTTTGTGATAGCTTTGCTGGATGACAGGAATAATGGTTTTGTGGTTTCCAGCTTGTTTATAAAAGAGGGGAATAGAGTTTATGCAAAATGCATAAAAAACGGAAAATCAGACCATGTTTTATCAAAAGAAGAGCAAGAAGCAATAACAAAAGCTATTGGATTACAAATTTAAAGATTATATGGCAAAAAAGTCCCAACAAAAAAAAGAGAATACACAAAAGCGGTCACCAGTGGTTGTTGTTTTGGGTCATGTTGATCATGGAAAATCCTCGCTTTTAGAAGCAATTAGAAATTTTAAGATAACTTCAAAGGAATCAGGCGGAATCACCCAACATATCGGGGCCTATGAAGTGGAGGAAAAAGGGAAAACAATCACGTTTATTGATACGCCCGGACACGAGGCGTTTTCTGCAATGAGGGCCAGAGGGGCTGAAGTAGCAGATATTGCTTTGCTTGTTGTGGATTCAGCCCAGTCAGTGCAGCCCCAGACAAAGGAGGCTATTACTGCAATTAAAAGAGCAGAAATTCCTATGATTGTAGTGTTAAATAAAGTTGATTTGCCAAATGCCAATCCAGAAAAAATTAAAGGAGAGCTTTCAAAAGCGGACGTGCAAGTTGAGTCATATGGAGGAACAATTCCTTGTGTTAATGTTTCAGCTAAAGAAAAAACAGGGATAGATGAACTTTTAGAGGTTATTTTACTGGTGGCTGACTTGCAGGATTTAAAATCAGAAACTAGCGTGCCAACAGAAGGATTGATAATAGAATCGCACATGGATGGCCTTAAGGGGCCTATTGCCGTAGCAATTGTAAAAAGGGGAATTTTAAAAACAAAGAGCATTATTGCCACTGACTTAGCCCTAGCTAAAGTAAAGGCGATAAAGGATTTTCAGGGCAGAGAAATAACAGAAGCGCTCCCCTCTCAGCCAGTTATTATTTTAGGATTTGAAAAGGTTCCAGCTGTGGGCGAGAAATTTAGGACATATAAAACACTTGAAGAAGCCCAGGAAAAAATAAAAAAAGAAGCGCCTAAAAGAGAAGCAGGGTCTGCTGTTCTTAATTTAGACCCCGATAAAAAAATGTTTAATATAGTTTTGAAGGCAGATGTTTTTGGGTCTTTGGAGGCGATTGAAGCAATGCTTAAAAATTTACCACAGGAAAAGGCTGTTTTGAGGATATTAAAGTCAGAAGTAGGAGAAGTAAACGAGTCAGATGCCCGACTTGCTGAAATGTCTAAAGCGCAGATAATTGGATTTAGAGTAAAAATTGCGCCAGTAGTTATGAAGTTTATGAAGGCCGACACAGAAAAGAAATTGCGCATTAAAACATTTGATGTAATTTATGAGCTTATACAAAACGTAAGACTGGGGCTTGAAAAAACCTTAGAACCGGAAATTGTGAGAAAAGATATCGGAAAATTAAAGACATCGGTTGTTTTTTGGGGAGAAAAAAACCGCCAGATTGTAGGTGGAAAAATTACAGAAGGCACTTTTAAAAAAGGGTTAAAACTGGAAATTATTAGGGATAATGCCAAAGTAGGCGTAGGGAAAATAGTTAATCTTCAGCGGGATAAAAAAGACATTGATGAGCTTTCAAAAGGATCTGAAGCAGGTATTTTGTTTGAAGGCAATGTAAAAATAGAAAAAGGCGATATTATAATGGCTTACACAGAAGAGCGAAAAAAATCAGAGCTGTAAAAATGACGAACAGAATAGATAAAGTTAATTCCCTATTAGAACACGAGATAAGCAAGCTTATTTATAGGGAAGTGGCGTTTCCTGACGGAGTTTTGGTTACTTTAACTCGTGTTTATGCAACAGCAAATTTGATTGAAGCAAGAGTTTATATTTCGGTTTATCCTGAAGAAAAATCAGCAGAGGTTTTGAAAATTTTGAAAAAAGAAGTTTATGGCATTCAGCAAGAGATAAATAAAAAGCTGAATATGCGCCCAATACCTAAAATTATATTTGTTATTGATAAAAAGGAAGCGGAAGCCGGAAGAATTGAGGAATTGTTGCAAAAGATTAAAAAATGAAGATGATGAATTGTCCGCCCCAGGCGGACCAGCCTAGGGCTGGAAAAAAAAGGAAAAATAAGCTAAACTATTAAAAGCAGGGCACGGTAGCCAAGTGGTAAGGCAAGGGTCTGCAAAACCCTTATACGTGGGTTCAATTCCCACCCGTGCCTCACGTTTCAAAATTTTGCCCGGATGGTGGAATGGTATACACGAAGGACTTAAAATCCTTTGAGCGAAAGCTCATGTGGGTTCGACTCCCACTCCGGGCACAATATATTAAATATATAACTTATGCCAACGCTTTTTTTAATAATATTATTTACTTTTTTGGTAAG
>CAYNHB010000018.1:0-16787 GCA_964397155.1 uncultured Candidatus Saccharibacteria bacterium | reverse complement strand
TGTCAGGAGCTGGTTCAAAAGGAAGTTCTGTAATTTCTACTCCGCATTCGGAGCACTTCCAGTTTCCTTTAACCATTTCTCTTGGAGCAAAGCCCCTGTTTTGGTTTCTATCAAACATTTTATTTTTTTCTTCTTTTACGAATAAAACGACCTTTCTAATAGGCCGCCTTATTTATTTCTAAGATGCTCGACTTATTAGCTTATATCTATTATACTCCTTATTTTTGTAAAGTCAATAGCTGGCCGCCTCTTTATTTTTTATAAAAAAAATGTAATATGGAGTTATAAAAATAAATTATAAAAATATGAATAAAAAAATTTATTTAATAATTATTTTAGCAGTTATATTTTTATTGGCATTGGCAGGTTTTTTGTTTTTTAATTTTGAAAATTTTTTTTCTGATGTAAAAAATTTGTCTGTTAAAAAAGGCCAGGAAATAACAAGCCCCCTTATCATAGAAGGAGAGGCAAAGGGAACGTGGTTTTTTGAGGCGAATTTTCCCATAAAAATAATAGATGAGCAGGGCAATGTTTTGGGCACTTCTTATGTTCAGGCACAATCAGATTGGATGACAGAAGATTATGTGCCATTTAAAGGTCAGATTACTTACGCCTCAAAAACAGGAGGAAACGGCTTTTTGGTTTTATCAAAAGACAATCCTTCGGGTTTGCCAGAGCATGACAAGGAAATAAAAATTCCGGTTGTTTTGCAGGCAGTTGGCTATACAACAATAAAAGTGTTTTTTAGCAACAGCCAGCTGGACCCTGAAGTTTCCTGTGATAAAGTTTTTCCTGCAGAAAGAGAGATATTAAAAATAGAGGCAATTGGCTCTGCTGCTTTGTGGCAGCTTTTAATGGGTCCAACAGATTCAGAAAAAGAGCAGGGTTTTAGCACTAATATTAATTCAACTGTTAAGCTAAAAAGTTTGAATATTAAAGAGGATGGCGTAGCTATTGCTGATTTTGACGAACAGCTGGAGTACCAGGTCGGGGGATCGTGCAGAGTTACAGCAATAAGAGCCCAGATAACAGAAACATTAAAACAATTTCCAACAGTTAATGAAGTTATAATTTCCATAAACGGCAGAACAGAAGACATTTTACAGCCATAAATGGCTCAATTTTCAATTTCTAATTTTCAATTTTCATTAAATTACCCAATTAACCAATTTATAAAATACTACGTTTTTTGCCACGTGGCAAAAAACGTACTATTATACATACACATACAAAACTACTTACATGTGTAAGTAGAAGTGTAAGGAGAAGTGTAAGTAATAAAAAAAGTGAATTTTAAGATATTAAAAAAATCTAAATTGAGCAGGGCGAGGTTGGGGTTTTTAGAAACAAGCCACGGAGTTGTTGAAACTCCGTGTTTGGTTCCAGTAGCTACGCAAGGAGCAATAAAAACTTTAGAAAGCAAAGAGGTTGAAGAAACAAAATCCCAAATTTTAATTGCAAACACTTTTTGGCTTCACTTGCGCCCCAATGAAAAAGTGGTCAAAAAAGCTGGCGGTTTGCACAAATTTATGAATTGGAAAAAACCCTTGATGACAGATTCTGGCGGGTTTCAAGTGTTTTCTTTGGGATTTGGCAAAGATTTTGGCGTGACAAAATTTTTAGGTAAAAGCGAGCATGAGAATGTAATTAAAAAAGGGAAAAATCCTAAAAATTTAAAAATTACTCCGGATGGCGTTTATTTTAAGTCGCCCATAAACGGCAGTGAACTATTTATTGATCCTAAAGAATCTATAAAAATCCAAGAAAAGCTGGGAGCTGACGTTATTTTTGCTTTTGATGAATGCACACCTCCTCTTGCTGATTATGATTATGTTAAAAAATCTGTTGAGAGAACCCATAAATGGGCAAAGATTTGTTTGAAAGCCAGAAAAACAAAGCAAGCTTTGTTTGGAATAATCCAGGGGTCTGAATTTAAAGATTTGCGGCTTGAAAGCGCGAAGTTTATAAATTCTTTAGATTTTGACGGGTTTGGAATAGGGGGCGACCTATGGCGTGACCGCGGAGGCACAAAGAAAATTTTAGATTGGTTCATGCCGATGTTGAATGAAAAAAAGCCGCGCCACATGCTGGGAGTAGGGCATTTAAAAAACATAGAAGATATTATAAAATCTGGAATTGATTTGTTTGACTGCACTGTGCCAACCCATTATGCAAGGCACGGAATAGCATTTACCTCAGAAGGCAGATTGGATTTGAACAAATCAAAATTTTTAAAGAAGAACGAGCCATTAGACAAGGGCTGCACCTGCAAAGTTTGCTTGAATTACAAAAAAAGTTATATTTGCCACTTAATAAGGGCAAAAGAAATTACTGCGCTAAAACTGATAACTTTCCACAACCTTTGCTATTTTAATAATTTTGTGGAAGAATTAAGAAATAAAATTAAAAAAGGAGAAATATGAAGGGAGTTAAAACAAAATTTAAAAAAATAGCAGAGGAGCAAAAGAAAATAAGATTAGAAGTTTTAGAAAGAACTTCTGGGTATGTTTTGGCAGCCCTTGGTTTTGTTGTGGGTTTAGCTTGGAATGACGCTATCAAAGCTTCTATAGAGAGTATGTTCCCTTTAGATAAAAATAATCTTTTCGCCAAATTTATTTATGCTCTCATTGTGACCGTAGTAATAGTTGTGGCCACTATTTTATTGACTAAAAAAACAGAAGAGAAAAAAATTGAAGCAGAGAAATAAACGGCGTTAAAATCGGTGTCACAAAATGAAAGAGTTTTATGTGATTTTAGATAATATAAGGAGCTTGGAAAACATTGGGTCAATTTTTAGGACTTCGGATGCTCTGGGGGTATCTAAAATTTTTTTATGCGGAATTTGTGGGAACCCGCCGCATCACAAAATCAGCAAAACAGCGCTGGGGGCTGAAAAAACAATTCCTTTTGAATACCAAAAACAAACTAGCCGGCTTATTGATAAGCTCAAAAAAGAAAAAGTGCAAATAGTGGCCTTAGAGCAGGGGAGGAAAGCTGTTTTATATACAAAATTCAAGCCAAAATTCCCCATGGCTTTGATAGTTGGCAACGAGGTAAAAGGAATTCCACAGCGCATTCTTGAAAAGTGTGATAAAATAATATATCTGCCTATGTCGGGGCAAAAAGAGTCATTAAATGTATCTGTGGCCTTTGGGGTTGCAGGATACCATATTAAAATTAAAAATTAAAATTTTTATGTATGGAGAATATTTTAACGTAATGGGCTATTCAGCCCTACCAGCCGGTTTTTTAACTTTGATTGTTTTGCTGTCTATATGGTCTGTTATCTGGAAGGGGTTTGCTTTATGGAAAGCCGCCAGAAATAGCTCAAAGCCATGGTTTATTGTGCTTTTGGTTATCAATACAGCTGGGATTTTAGAGATACTTTACTTTTTCTTTTTCAGCAAAAAGAAAGAAGAACAAACACAAAACAATCCACCACAGATGTAGTTTTTTTCAAACACGCCCCGCTAAGCGGGGCGTGTTTCTTTTTGAAAGGCGCTTGACAGGAGCGCTTTTTGTTTGCTATTATTATATAACAGACTAATTTAGTCGGTTATAGCGAAAATTTATGAAAATTCAAAAATATGAAAATTTCTAAAAAAGCGCAATATGGTTTAAGGGCAATGGTTTTTTTGGCAAAAAAAGCAAAAGGTTCTAATCAAAGCCAAAAGGCTTTTTCAATAAGGGAAATTTCAAATGAAGAAGGCATGCCTTTTGCATTTTTGAGCAAGATTTTTGCAGATTTGGAAAGAGCAGGTTTGGTAAAAGCAAAGCATGGCATGAACGGCGGGTATGTTTTGTCAAAAAAGCCCAGTCAGATAACAGCCGGACAGGTGGTTTCTTTTTTAGAAAATGCGGATATTGCTGGCTGCAAAATTTGCTCTAAGGCAAGAAAATGCCGGACAAAAAGCGTATGGAATAGGGTGGAGCAAGTAATTAGCAGTACCTTAGATAAAATAACACTGCAAAACCTTGTGTCTGGCATAGCCGACTAAATTAGTCGGTTATGAGAAAATAAGAAGTTTTTATAAATTATGAAGAAAAAAATATATTTAGATTATGCAGCTACCACACCTGTTGATCCGCGCGTTGTAAGGTCAATGTTGCCTTTTTTGTCTAAAAAATTCGGCAACACAATGTCTTTGCATTCATTTGGGCAAGATGCAAAAAATGCCTTAGATCAAAGCCGAAGCATTGTTGCAAAACTGATAAATGCAAAAGCAGATGAAATAATTTTTACAAGCTCTGCAACAGAAAGCAACAATACAGCCCTGAAAGGAGTAGCTTTTACCAACAGCAATAAAGGCAAGCAAATTATAATTTCTTCTATTGAGCACCCGTGCATAATGGAGTCAGCTGAATGGCTGGAAAAACAAGGTTTTGAGATAACGAGATTGCCTGTTGACAAACACGGAATGATTAATCCAGAAGATGTCAGAAAAGCAATAAAATCTGAAACAATTTTGGTTTCTGTGATACATGCTTCAAACGAAATCGGCGCTATTCAGCCGATTGAAGAAATAGGAAAAATCTGCCGCCAAAAAGGAATTTATTTTCACACAGATGCCTCGCAGTCATTTGGTAAAATTTTGATTTATGTTAAAAAAATGAATATTGATTTGCTGACTGCCTCGTCTCATAAAATATATGGACCCAAGGGAGCTGGATTATTATTTGTGAGGCAGGGCGTAAAAATAGAGCCCTTGTTGCACGGAGGCGGGCAAGAAAAGGGCTTGAGAGGGGGCACAGTTAATATTCCAGCCATTGTCGGCTTCGCAAAAGCAGCTGAAATCTGCCAAAAAAACATGGCAAAAGAAGAAAAACGGCTAAGTAAATTAAAACAAAAACTAGTAAATGGCTTATTAAAAATAAAAGGGAGCCACTTAAACGGAAGCTTAGAAAATTCTTTGCCAAATATTTTAAACATTAGGTTTGATTTTACAGAAGGGGAGTCATTGGTTTTTCAGCTGGATTCATATGGAATTTCTTGTTCAACTGGCTCTGCTTGTTCTTCTACTTCATTGGAGCCAAGCCATGTTTTGCTGGCAATAGGCTTAAAGCCACAGGAAGCTCATGGTTTTTTAAGGATTTCTTTGGGCAGGTTTACAAAACAAAGCGATATAGATTATTTGCTAAAGGTTTTACCAAAAGTTGTAAAAAAAATAAGATTAATGTCCCCGTTTTAAAATGAAAAAAAATAATAATGTTTGTGGAGATTTGTATACAAAAAAAGTTTTGCAAACTTTTAAAAATCCACACAATTTCGGAAAAATAAAAAATCCAGATGGGATTGGAAAAGTGGGTAATATTGTATGCGGAGATGTTATGCATCTTTATTTTAAAATTGGAAAAAATGATGTCATAAAAGACATAAAGTTTGAGACCTTTGGGTGCGTAGCTGCAATTTCAACAAGTTCTATTATTACTGACTTGGCAAAAGGAAAAACAATAAAGCAAGCTCTTAATCTTTCAAAAGAAGCCATAATTAAAAAATTAGGAGGTTTGCCCAAAATAAAATACCATTGCTCTGTTTTAGCCATAGATGCTTTGACAGAGGCAATTTACGACTATCTATTGAAAAACAAAAAACCAATTCCTAAAAACTTAGAGGAACGCCACGATATTATACAAAAATCAAAAGAAATCATAGAAAAAAGGTATGAAAAGTGGAAAAAGTAAAAGGGTATTTGTTGCAATGTCTGGCGGTGTTGATTCAAGTGTGTCTGCCGCGCTTTTAAAGAAGCGCGGATTTGATGTTGTGGGGGTTTATATGAAGCAGTGGTTTCCAAAAGTTTTGGGAAAAGAATGCCTTTGGAAGCAAGAGCGTCAAGATGCAATGCGGGTTGCTAGCAAGCTTGGCATTAAGTTTTTAACATGGGATTTTTCAAGGGACTACGAAAAACAAGTTGGAAAATATATGATTGAGGCATACAAAAGGGGGATTACTCCAAACCCGGATGTGATGTGCAACAAAGTTATAAAGTTTGGTCTGTTTTTTGATAAAGCAATAAAAAGCGGAGCAGATTTTGTTGCAACAGGGCATTATGTATCTACCTCGCTCGGCAACAAACTTTTTTCCGCTAGCGGGTACCCCCTCTTGCCCTTTGGGCAAGTAGACCCAGAGCTGCAAAAAGTTTATTGCCTCGCTTTTGTTAAAAATTCATTGCCTCGCTCAGTAAAATTACTTAAAGCAAAAGATAAAAACAAAGACCAGACATATTTTTTGTGGACATTAAAGCAAAAACACTTGGCAAAAACTTTGTTTCCGGTGGGAAATTACACAAAGCCAGAAGTAAGAAAATTAGCCCAAAAATTTGGCTTGCACGTAGCTCTGAAAAAAGACAGCCAGGGAGTTTGTTTCATAGGGCCCTTGGATATGAAGAATTTTTTAAAGTCATATATAAAGCCCAAAAAAGGTAAAATTTTATCTCTTGATAAAAAAGTTATTGGTGAGCATGATGGGGTTTACTATTATACAATTGGGCAGAGGCATGGGCTGGATATTAAAGACGGCAAAGGGCCTTATTTTATTGTTAAAACAGATGTTAAAAAAAACATTATATATGTTGGTAAAGAAAACGATTTATATTCTAAAAAAGCTAAAATTAAAAACATAAACTGGATTGAAAAGCCCAAAAAATTTCCAGTTGCGGTTGATGTAAGAATTCGTTACAGGGGCTCACTAGCTAAAGCTAAAATTTATAAAAGCGGAAATTTGATTTTTTTAAAACCAGTAAAAGCAATCACTCCTGGCCAATCAGCAGTGTTTTACAGCCGGCAGCAAGTGCTGGGAGGTGGGGTGATAACCTAACTGTTGACGTTTAAGCCAAAACTTGGTATTCTTTATTTATTGTTTTGAAACAGCACTTTTTATCAAAGGAGGTTGAGATGAAGGACTTCACGGTTGGCCAAGTTGCCAATATTTGCGGTGTGGCTCCGCGCACTGTGCAGAAGTGGTTTGATTCAGGACTCTTAAGGGGATACCGTATCCCCGGAGGGCAGGACCGCCGTATTCCGCGTAAGTATTTAATCGTATTTCTCAGGAGATACGGGTACGATCTGAAACTGAAAGAATTACAAGACGAGACCATGGCCAGAGTGCTAATAGTGACTCAGGACCAGGTCTTGATCGAGAACCTCAAACAAGAATTGCCTGTCGAGCGCTCTTTCAAAGTGGCGGTAGCTGACAGCGGTTTTGATGCTGGGATTCAAACTGAAAGCTTGCACCCGGACTGTATTATTGTTGACTTCTCGATTGGGTATCATGAGGCATTGCAAATCTGTCAGAGCTTGCGTCGCAACAGCAGGTTTGCGGACGTGATTCTGATTGCCTTGTTGCCCGACGACAGAAGCTCCACGAGCTTTGACCGATCGAGCATCAACGAGACGTTCAAGAAACCGTTCGACGCCGCGCTTTTGGCCGAGCGGATTTGCACCCTAATCGGCGCCAAAAAAGAGTTGGTCTAAAGCCGACTCGCAGTTCATTCAAAAAATCATGTTTTGGAGGTAAAGGGAAACCCGAACCTCTTTTTTTATTTGCTTTTTTATTAAAATTTTGAGAATATAAATTATATGAAAAAAATAACAAAAAATTCAACCTTAGCTGATATATTAAAAATAAAGAATGCTGGAGAAATTTTAGCAAAGCACGGTGTGCCGTGCGTTTCATGCCCTTTTGCAAAAATGGAAATGGAAAAATTAGAAATTGGAGATATTTGCAAAATGTACGGCTTGAAGTTGGAAAGCATCCTCAAAGACCTAAACAAAAAATAAACACAAAAAAAGCCGGGAGCTGGATGCTCTCGGTAATTAGGCCTGCTTGGGCCTTATTCGTTAAAGGCCTCAAGGCCTTCTTTTGCCGATTCTTTGATACAAAAAACCCTATACAACCTTGAGATAATGAATACTTCATAAATGCCGGGATGTATTCTGCAAAGAACGAGTTTTCCTCCTCTTGCTCTTGTTTTCTGATTAAGCGTTTTTAGCTTTCCCAAAAAGTCAGAAGACATAAATTTTACTGGGGAAAAGTCAATGAGCAACTTTATGCGGCCCTGGTCATCAACTAAATGAAAGAGTTCTGCTCCTGCCCTTTCAATCCAGTCGCATTCAATGATGCGTTCGGTTCTGGGGATTACAATTGTGATATCCCCGTGTTTCTGCATTTCAAAACGCTGTTTTGTTAGAGATAGCATGTCAAGACCTCCCTGTGAAAAGAACGAGATACTGGCTTGCAACCTAGCAAGCCAAGCTTTATATAATTTATAATGAGCTTATTTTTTTGTCAACAGTTTTGTTTGTAAGAATAAAATAAGGTATAATATATATAAATAATAATTAATTTAAATTTAATATTATGTTTGGTTTAAATAAAACAATTTCAAAATTCTGTGATTTAAGAGGCAAGGTTGCAATTGTAACCGGAGCTGGGAAAGGCATGGGAAGAGCCCATTCTTTAAAATTAGCTGGGGCCGGAGCAAAAATTGTTTTAGCTGACATTTCTTTAGAAGATTGCTTGAATGTTGCGCAAGAAATAAAAAAGCAAAGGGGCGAAGCAATTGCTGTGAAGTGCGATATAAGCAAAAAAGCGGAAGTTGATAATTTAATTTCAGAAACGCTTAAAAAATTCAAAAAAATTGATATTTTAGTAAATAATGCCGGTATTTTCCCATTTGAGCCGTTTTTTAAAATGCCAGAGCAAAATTTTGAAAAAGTGATAGATATTAATTTAAAAGGATATTTTTTATGCTCTCAGGCTGTTGCCAAAGAAATGCAAAAAAATCAGCCCAATAAAAAAGGCCAAAGGGGCTCTATTGTAAACATTTCTTCAATTGCGGCAATGATGGGTTTTTCTGGCCTGGCGCATTATTGCGCCTCAAAGGGCGGGATAGCAGCAATGGCAAAAGCAATGGCTTTGGAATTAGCCCCTATGGGAATTCGGGTGAACAACATTAACCCAGGGGCAATTGAAACTCCGGGCGCTACTGGCGGAGCAGATAAAAAGGGCGACAAGTCAATGGTAGCAACTGTGCCAATGAAGCGATGGGGAGACCCAGAAGAAGTAGCTAATGCGGTGTTGTTTTTAGCTTCTGATGAGTCCTCTTATATGACTGGCTCTGTTGTGGTGGTTGACGGCGGTTGGACTGCCGGTTAGAATAAAGCAACCTGACAAGGTCGGAATAATAAAAAAATAAAAAACTAAATAATTATGGTAGAAGCTTACTGCGTAAAATGCAAAGCAAAAAGGGAAATGAAAGACCCAAAAGAGGTTGAGATGAAAGGAAAAGGAGGTAAAAAAAGATTGGCTATGAAAGGCGCTTGTCCAAAATGCGGAACAAAAATGTTTAGGATTATGGGTTTGAAGAAATAGAATGTTTGTATGGTTTTAAAAACATCGAGCGCTCGCTCGGTGTTTTTGATGATATAATAATTGAATATCGCTCAGCAACAAACTTTTTTCCGGTAGCGGGTACCCCCTCTTGCCCCTGCGGGGGCAAGTAGACCCAGACCTTCAAAAAGTTTATTGCCTCGCTGTGTTGCTTAGTTATGAAAAAAAGCTATATTTCATTATTTTTTGCCGGGTTTTTGCTGGCGTTAAATATTTTCTGTTGGCGCCAAGTTTTTATTTTATCTGAAGTCAAAAGCTTGAAGGTTGTTTTTTTTGACGTAGGGCAGGGGGATTCAGCTTTTATTGAAACTCCAGAAGGCCACCAAATAGTGATTGACGGAGGGCCCAACTCAGTTCTTATTTCGAAATTGGCTGAGCAAATGCCTTTTTGGGACAAGACAATTGATATGGTAATTTTGACACACCCTGAAAAAGACCACATGACAGGAATTTTAAGTTTATTGGAAAGGTATGACGTCGATTATTTTTTGTGGACTGGAATTTCAGTAGATAATGCAGAAAACAAAAAATTAGCAGAGCTTTTAGAAAAAGCTGAAACAAAAACGCAAAATTTTTTACTGGCGTCTTTAATTGGAGCTAACTCTACAAAAATTATTTTTGCTGAGCCAGAAAAAGATTTTTTAGCTGGTAGTGTTTTTATTGATGTTTTGCACCCATTTGAGG
The DNA here is from genome assembly GCA_964397155.1 of uncultured Candidatus Saccharibacteria bacterium. GTDB lineage: Bacteria > Patescibacteriota > Minisyncoccia > Minisyncoccales > Staskawiczbacteraceae > XYD1-FULL-39-28. The sequence goes on along the minus strand of CAYNHB010000018.1, from coordinate 6,715 downwards.
ATTTGTCTGGAAAACAAGTAAAAAATACCAACGACAGTAGCGTAGTTTTTAAAATGATTTTTGGTAAAAACGAAGTGCTTTTCACAGGAGATATCGGTTTTTCAGTTGAAAAAAAGCTGGTAGAATCAGATGTTGATTTGTCTTCAGGCGTTTTGAAAGTGGCGCACCATGGTTCAAAATATTCAACTTCAGAAGAATTTTTATCCAAAGTAAATCCTGTATCAGCTGTTATATCTTCTGGCAAAAATTCTTACGGCCATCCAACTCCTGAAGTTATTCAAAGATTAGAAGATATAGGGGTTGAGGTCTTGAGAACAGACCAAAAAGGTGATATAACAATGTTATTAGACGGAAAAAATATTCAAATTAAATAATTTAAAAATGCAAGATTTAAACTTTCCTTTGTTTAAAACTAAATCAGATGTTTATAAAAAATTTGACCTCACTGATGTAAATTTCCGCAAGGAATATTTTGAATACAAATGCGGAGAGGAAATAAAAAAAATAAGAGAGTTTTTGAAAGAAAACACTTTTATCGCATATTTATTGGGCAAAAAAAGCTCTGGTAAAGGCACTTATTCTAAAATGTTTGCTGAGGTTGTGGATAAAGAGAATATAGCCCATTTTTCAGTTGGAGACATGGTAAGGTCTTTTGATGAAGTTATAAAAGATCCAGACAAGAAGAAGGAATTTATTGAATTTTTAGAAAAAAATTACAGGGGTTTTACCAAGCTTGAGGATATAATAAAGTCATTGGAAACCCGTTCTACAAAAGTTCTTTTGCCAACAGAGCTTGTTTTAGCAATGGCAAAAAAAGAAATTGGAAAATTGGGAAGGAAAACCATTTTTATTGACGGTTTTCCTCGTGATTTTGACCAAATTTCTTACTCTTTATTTTTTAGGGATCTTATAAATTACAGGGAAGATTTTGACGTTTTTGTGTTGATTGATGTTCCAACAACAGTAATTGACGAAAGAGTAAAATCAAGAGTTATTTGCCCAAAATGCCAGACGTCAAGAAGCTTGAAACTATTGCCAACTAAAAAAGTTGAATACGATAAAGAAACCCAAAAATTCCATTTAATATGCGACAATTCAAGCTGTGAGGGAGCTAGAATGGTGATGAAAGAGGGAGATGAACATGGTATTGAACCAATAAAAGAACGCCTTAATAAAGATGAAGGTCTGATAAAACAGGCAATGAACTTGCAGGGCATACCCAAAATACTTTTAAGAAATTCAGTTCCGGTTGAAAAAGCAAATGACTACACAGATGATTATGAAATAACTCCGGAATTCAGCTACAAAATTGATGAAAAAACAGGAGAAGTTGAAACTATAGAAAAACCGTGGGAGGTTAAAGATGACGAGGGTGTTTTGTCAAACAGCTTAATGCCCCCTCCTGTTGTTGTGTCTTTAATAAAGCAATTAGTAAGGGCCTTAAACATTTAATTTACGCGAATAAGACACGCCGGTCTGTCCTATTCATTTGAACGTCTCACGCCTGTCTGAGGTGTTTTGCTTGCGACAATTTATTGACGATCGCCAATTTTCTGCCGGTAGCGAAATTACGCTTTTTGCCACGTGGCAAAAAACGTAATTGTACAATACTCGCATGCTCTTGACCTGTTAGTTTGAGGGAATTATAATAAGGGTAGCTCTGTTGTTTTTAAAAAATTTCTATACGAACTTTTTTAGGGAATTCAAATTTATATAGGCTGTGGTCTATATATGAGAATACCCACCTAGATTTTTTTAGAAATATTTGATAAAACGCAGAGCCCTAAAACACCTCTTTAAGAGGGGTTTTTTAGTAGCTTTTTTTGAATTACTTTTAAAATTGTTATAAAATACTTTAATGGCTAAAACTATTTTAGGTATAATCTTGTTAGCTGTACCGTTTTTGTGTTTGGCGTTTTTTAAAGACAAGAAAATAGGAAGTGTTTATATAATCTTTTTTAGTTTTTTATTTCATACAGCTCTAGCTTTTTTTACCCAATTTTTTGGGGTTTTTAATTACGGTGTTGTTTTAGCTATAACTTTAATTTTCGAAATTATTTTATTGATCTTTTGGCATCAAAACAGACGATCGTCAGTTTTGGTGACTAGAGATTTTTTAAAAAAAATAGATTGGGTTTTGTTGTTGGTTGCGGTTATTGCTTTTTTGAGCCTATACCAAGTTCACTACAACTACACAGGAAAAATAAATTTTGCCACAGATACTGAAGTTTCTTACCACGAAGTTAAAAACATGAAATATGAGTATCCGTATTTTTCTGACGAATGGTACGCTGTTTTGCTGATTGAAAATTCTATTGATTCTGGGCATTTGCCGCTAGCTGGTTTTGGCGGTAGGCATTTTTTGAATTTAGAGATATTTTTCCACTCTTTTGTATCTGAAATAATGCTGATTTTAGGGCTAAATGTTTTAACCAAGTACACTTTAATTTCTATATTTTTTAATATTTTAATTGTTGTTTTAGCTTATTTATTTTTGCGGATTAGCAAAGTGTCCCAATTATCTTCTGCAGTTTCTTCTTTGCTAATTCTTTATATTGCTTCTGGGGCTAATTTGCCAGGAATTTGGAATTTTATGCCTGTGCATATGGGAATAATTTTTTGCTTAATAGGGTTTTGCTTTATGGCAGCCGGCAAAACTTTACCGGCTACCATTGTTGGTTTGCCTGTTATAATTTTTTATGCTCCATTGTTTATTTTTTACGGCATAGCTTTGCTGACCTTTGGTTTCCCGACCAAAGTCGCCTCTTGGCGAGATTGTGACGAGCCCGTCAAAATGCGCTTCGCGCTTTTGTCGGGTTTGCTTTTGCTTGTTTTGCCCTTTATTTATATTGTTTTAATGGTGTCTCCCTTTGGTGATTTGGTTTCTTCAAAACTTTTATACACTTCTTTTTATGGAGATAAAATGAATGTTAATTTTAATTTTTATAATGTCATTCCTTTTTTCGCCGTTGTTTTTGGCTTGTTCGGGTTGGGTTATATTTATAAAAAATTAAAGTGGTTTCTGGCCGTTTTAATTTTAGGTTTTAGTTTTTGGATTTTTTATTCTTTTACAACAACGAGATTTCTCATAGAATACGAAAGGGTTGTATTTTTTACTTCAATTCTTGTTTGCATTGCTTCAGGATTCGGGTTGCAGTTTATTGGAGACCGTTTTGAAAAGTTTAACCGTTACATAAAATATCTGGAGGCAGTTGTTTTTGTTGCGTTTTTAGTATTTGCGCTCTTTTACACAAGAGCTGAAAACTGGAAAAGTTTTGTTGTAAGAGATATCACAGGCAGTTCCTTGGCATATTATCCAAAAGCTCCCGCGAACAATTATTTAATAAAAGAGGACCTAGAGATATTTATCGCCATAAGAAATAAAAATTTTTTAAGCATTCCTTGGAAGGGAACTGTGATAGGGGTGGCAACAAAAAATAATCCGCTTTCAATAAAGCAGGGCACAATTTCATCAAACAATAATGTGCTTTCGGATTTTTTGCTTTCTGATTGCAAGGGCAAAGAAATCATTGCAGAGCAAGAAAAAATAGATTATGTTTATTTATCAGGGTTTAAATGTCCGCAGTTTAAAGAAATACAAAAAAGTCCAGAAAATTTAATTTTATATGAATTTTCGCCTTAAAAAAACAATAGACGGAATAAAGCTTGCTTTATCTTTGGCAAAGACCAATTTTAAGCTAAGGAACGAGGGAAGTTATCTTGGAATTTTGTGGTATCTGTTGGAGCCCATGTGTTTTTTTATAATTATTTTGCTTGTGGGAGGGGCATTGAACAGAAGCCCCGTAGAATTTTATCCTTTGTATTTATTGTTGGGGCTTATAATGTTTAATTTTTTTATGAATTCAACCATGATTGCATCAAAGGCAATTACTTCCCACAGCTCTCTTATAAAATCCACAAAAGTAAGCCAGGAGTCCTTGGTTATGTCTTCTGTTCTTCAATTTGTTTTTTCTCACGCCGTTGAAATGCTTGTTTTTCTAGCATTTATGTTTTATTTTGAGGCAAACTTTTGGAATTTGCTGTTTTATTTTCCGATATTTTTCTTTTTTATTTTGTTTGTTTTGGGTTTGTCATTTTTGCTGTCGGCTGTTGGAGTTTATATAAGCGATTTAGCGAATATATGGGCAGTTATTGCGCGCCTTTTGTGGTTTTTAACTCCAATTTTTTATATAATGCCCGAAAGCTTAATATACCAAAGAATAAGTTATTTTAATCCAATGTTCCATTTTATAAACATAGCAAGGGAAATAATAATTTACGGCAATATCCCAAAACTATCAACCCTAATCTTAGCCGTATTTTTTAGTGTTTTATCTTTATTCTTCGGCGTATTTATTTTTGAAAAAATTAAGCATAAATTTGCAGAAAAGATATGAGCGTTGAGGTTGTCAATGTTTCAAAAAAATTTGACATCGGTTTTAAAAAACAGGAAGGCGCCTTGGGTCGCTTAGTTTCTACTGTTTCGGGACGAGAAGCAAAAAAAGAGCTTATGGTTTTAAGAGATATATCTTTTGAGGTAAAGCCTGGCGAAATTGTTGGGCTGATAGGCAAAAATGGTTCCGGGAAAAGCACGCTTTTAAGAATAATAGCCGGCATTTATCAGCCAGATTCAGGCCAAGTTTTAACGCAAGGGAGGGTAGATTATTTGTCTGGATTAAACAACGGATTAAATCCCCGCCTTACTATGGAAGAAAACATTTTTTTGATGGGTTCTATAATAGGGCTTAACCGCCAAGAAATATCTGATAAATTTGACGAAATTGTTGAATTTTCCGGTCTTTCTAATTTTATTTCCACAAAGGTCTATCAGTTTTCTTCTGGTATGTTAACGCGCCTTGGGTTTTCTACAACAATGCATTGCCTAAGCTGTTGTCAGCCAAAAGTTTTGTTGTTAGATGAAGTTTTCGGCTCTGGAGGTGATATTGATTTTGAAAAAAAGGCATCTAAAAAAATGTTAGAATTTATGAAAAGTGGGGCTGTTGTAATACTAGCTTCCCACAATCTAAACGCTATAAGTGAAAGATGCAATAGGGTTTTAATGTTAAGCTGTGGAAAAATAGCAGAGCAGGGTAAGGCAGGGCCTGTTATAGAAAAGTATAAAAAAACCGGTTTGGGGTCTTAAAACACTTGCGCTAAAATCAAAAAGTGGTAATCTTTTTATATAGGCAACAAATATATGGACAATAAAGAACAATTAATAAAAAGAATAGCCGAAATTGGCGTAGTTTTAGCATTAGCCGCAGGAATTTATTTAAGCGTTGTTTTTTCTAATGTTGGCTTATTTATTATGCTGGCAGGATTTTCTTTAATAGTTTTTTTGATAATAGAATTTTACTTGAGGATTCAGCATAATGTAGATAAAATGGCAGAAAAATCAAAAACAGAAACAGCTGACCCTGGCGTTACAAGAGAAACGATTGAAGAGGTTTTAGATCTTATGGAATTGGTTTTGGACCATCTTGAAGAAATGAGGTCAGAAAAACAAAAAAGTGTTTTGAGGGAGGAGGAAACCCTTGGTCAAAAGCGTGAATAAAGAAAATATTTTTAGATATTTTATAATCTTTTTTACAGCCGGATTTTCCGGATTTTGTTTGTTTGATTTTTTATACGGGGGGGTTTTTAGCTTTGGCATTTTTTTTGTTTTAGCCGGCCTTTTTATATGGATTTTTTTTGAGGCATATATCAGGATACAGCACAACGTAGATGCAAGGTCTTGGATGTTGAGAACGATTACAGAAAAAGCAATTGCTGATTCTCAAAAAAATACAGAATTAAAAATAAAAAGGGAGATTTCAGAGAGTTTTTTTGTGATTAAAAATGATTTAGAGTTTAGGTTGCTAAACTTAAGGGATGAAATGAAAGACAGTTTTAACTTGTTAAGGTCAGATTCAAAAGAGGCGCATAAAAACATTGCTTTAAGCTTTATTTCATTAGAAAGAAACATATTGAGAGCAGAAAAAGAATTAGCTTTGCTCAAAAAGTTACAGGAAGATTTATTGAAACAAGAAAGAGATAATTTAGAAAAAAATTTAGTTGGGATAAAAAAAACAGAAAAAGACATAAATCTAATTAAAGAAAAGAGCGCTTATATTCTAAGGATGGCCGAGATTTTATGGATACAGTCAAGAAAAGACGCGCTTTTAAGATTAGCGCCCGATATTTTTGAGCAAAAATCAGTTTTATATATTGGAGCTAGTAAAGAAAGGGCGCAGATTTTAGAAGAATTTATTAAAAATAGATACAATATTACAATTTTAGAAGCATTTAAGCCAAATGCAGAATATTGGAGGTCTTTGGGGGTTGCAAACAAAGTGATTGAAGGGGATGTCAGAAATTTTAATTCAGAAGAGAAGTTTGATGTGGTTTTTTGGTGGCATGGACCAGAGCACATAGAAAAGCGAGAGTTTCCGCCTGTTTTGAAAAATTTTGAGAGAATGGCCAATAAAGTTATTGTGCTTGCCTGTCCTTGGGGGGAATATAAACAAGGAGCTAATTATGACAATGAATTTGAGATCCACCACAGCGCCTATTATGAAGGAGATTTTGAAAAGCTTGGCTTTAAGACAAGCTATTTGGGTAAAAGGGATTTTGTGGGTTCTAATATTTGTGCTGTAAAATATGTCAATTAAAATCCCCCAATACCCAAAAACCCTCCCGGGAAAGTTCTGGGGCATCACAACCTTCTTTAACCCAG
>CAYNHB010000017.1:0-18554 GCA_964397155.1 uncultured Candidatus Saccharibacteria bacterium | reverse complement strand
TCTTATTATGATTATTACCAGCCCGAAGCATACATGCCGCAGTCAGACACATACATTGAAAAAGACGCAAAAATCAACCAAGAAATTGACCGCCTAAGACATTCTGCTGTGCAAGATGTTATATCCAGAAGGGATGTAATTGTAGTGGCCTCTGTTTCTTGTATTTACAATATTGGAGACCCAAAAAATTACCAAGAAGTTTCTTTAGAAATAAAAGCAGGGCAAAAAATTAAAAGAAGGGACTTTATTTTGCATTTGGCGAATCTGCAGTACCAACGCATGGGAATTGAATTCTCCGCCCAAGGCGGACCAGCATCGGGCTGGAAGCCCGGCGTATTCAGAGCAAGAGGCGACATTATTGATATTTATTTAGTAACTGGCGAACAAATTTTAAGAGTAGAATTTTTTGAAGACAAAATAAAAAAAATATCTTTAGGAAAACCAAATGTAGTTACAAGCTATAAATCACAGGTTACAAGTTATAAAATTTTTCCGGCAACCTTTTGGGTTGCCCCTCAAAACAAAATAAAAATAGCTTTAGAAAATATAAAAGGGGAGTTGCAAGAACAGCTGGAAAAACTGAATAAACAAAAAAAATTTTTGGAAGCTGAACGCCTTGAGCAAAGAACAAATTATGATTTGGAAATGTTGCAAGAAACAGGTATTTGCCATGGAATTGAAAACTACTCAAGGCATTTAGAATTCAGAAAACCTGGGCAAGCGCCGTTTTCTTTGGTTGATTACTTTAATCATTTTAACCCCGATGGCTCTTTAATTTTTATTGACGAATCGCATATAACCATGCCCCAAATTAGAGCCATGGCAGCACAAGATAAAATAAGAAAAGAAACTCTTATTGATTTTGGCTTTCGCCTGCCCTCTGCAGTAGACAACCGTCCTCTGAATTTTAAAGAGTTTGAACAGCGCCAAAAGCAAACAATTTATGTTTCTGCCACCCCAGCTGTCTACGAAACCCAAAAATCAGGAAAACATATTATTGAACAAATCATAAGGCCCACGGGGCTCTTAGAACCGTCCATAGAAATAAGGCCCACAAAAAACCAGATTAAGGACTTAATCAAAGAAATTCAAAACCAGATAGCAAAAAAACAAAGAGTTTTAGTTTTGACTTTAACAAAACGTTTAGCTGAAGAAATATCTGATTATTTAATAGAAAAGGGAATCAAAACACAATATCTGCACTCTGAAGTAAAAACACTAGAAAGGCCTGAAATTTTAAAAAATTTGAGGCAGGGTAAATACGATGTTTTAGTGGGCATTAACCTTTTAAGAGAAGGCATTGATTTGCCTGAAGTTACTTTGGTTGCGATTTTAGATGCTGACAAAGAAGGGTTTTTAAGAAACAAAACAACTTTGATACAAACAATGGGCAGGGCAGCTAGGCACCCTGACGGACATATAATTTTGTATGCAGATAAAAAAACGCAATCAATGAAATCAGCCATTGATGAAATAAATAGAAGAAGAAAAATACAGAAGGCGTACAATAAAAAACATAAAATAAGACCTTCTGCCATAATAAAAGATATCCGTGATTGGGGGTTCTCTAAAAAAGAGGATATTGCATCAGAATTTGGCTTGATACACGACTTAAAATTGTTAGAAAAAGAAATGAAAAAAGCTGCCAAAAATCTGGATTTTGAAAGGGCAGCTGAACTCCGCGACTTAATTAAAAAACAGGGCAACTAGCCCTGCTTTTCTTTTTTGCCTATAACTTCTGTTGGCTGATATTCAGGATAATCATCTTCGTGCCTCGCCCCTTCATATTCATCGTAAACCAATATTGTAGGAGCTTCTTCATTCAACGGAGAAATTATTTCCATAAGTTTTGGGTCTGCAATTTTTAAAAACCTCCATAAATTTTGAGGGTCTTTTTTAATTCCTAATAATAACTTTTCAGCTAAACTTTTTTTAATTAAAAAATCAATAGCAGTATAATGATCACGATGTTCCTTATATCCACTACTTGGCGAAGGCCTAAAACCAATAGAAAATTCACACAATTCTTCGACCTCATCTTCACTAGAAAACCCTGCATCTTTTAGGGTTAGCGGCCGTTCCTCTATTTCCATTTTTCCTAGTCGACCTCTTGCTCTTTTGCGAATTTCTATATTGGAAGAACCCAACATAACAAAAGCATCGCCAAGCCCAATCCAATTCCCTTTTTCCTTGTTAAATGAAAAATTACCCAATTTTTTAGAAATTTCTTCTGGCATACTGCCTTCCTCTCTGTAAATTTCATACAATTCAAATCCTCTACTGTTCTCTGTATATCCGCGATACGTTTTTCCATGAGGTATTTTTGTATGAATGCAAAAACCTGTTTTTCCCTTTTTAAAATCATCTTTGTATTCTGATAAGGTATCTTCAAATCCTTTTTCTTGTTCTGATTCTGGCTCTTGTTGATTTTTCTGTAATGGTTTATCTTTAGTAAATTTTATTCCTTCGCTTTCCAATACTAATTGGACTTGCTCTGTAATATATCTTTCAAGGTCTCTTTTTTTCCATTTTGGCTTGATTGCTTTTGCGTCTTCCATAAAGTTGCGGCCTGAAATTTCTTGTGCCAAAACAACAAGTTCTTTTGACATGGTGTGTTTGTCTCTTTGGGCCATTCTTTTCGCCTTTTCGCCAGTTTCTACGCTCTCAGTCCCATCTTTAGATACTTTTTTATATTTAAAATTATCAAAACTTTTTCTTTTTCTTCTTAGTGCTCTATCAATTTCATAGGTTTTTTCCCACAATGAAGCTGCCCGTCTAACTTTTTCCTCTCTTTCTTCTACTGTTTCATCTGGCTCTGCTTTGGTGTGTTGATCTTCTTCGTCGCCACCTTTTGTTTTTGCTTTTTCTTCTTGCTCTAACCTTTTTTCAACCCTTTTTTTTAACTCCTGTTCTGTTTTTTCTGCCCAGAACCTTGTTCTCTCACGATCTCTTGCACCTATAATTCTATCTTGAAAGCTTTGCTCTGCGGTTCCAATTTTTCTCTGAAAACCCTCAAAAGGAATTAATTCTTTTTTGCCATCTAAACGAGGTACAGATAAAAGCTCTCCTTCGCCCATTATTCTGCGAATAGTTTTTATTTGCTGAATAATAGGCCAACCCCAAAATGCTTCTTTCATAAGTTCCCCAAAACTAGCTGATTTAACACCTCCTGCGTCATATCCTTCCTTTAAAAGCCCATAAAATGCTTCTTTACTGCAAAAAGAATCAGCTTGCTCTGGTGCCACGACACCGTTTTCAACCATATTAATCAACATCATTTCTCTTGACTGTTTTACGGTGTGATGATCGGGATACGCTTTTTTTCCTTCTTCATCTTCAGGCAAACTATCTAATATCTCTTGCTTTTGTTCATTTAAAACCCTTTCTTGTATCTCTAAAACTTCTTGTTTTGTTAAACGAACAGGGATTTTTCTTAATTCTGCTTCAACTTCTTCTTTTATTTTTCCTTTTCTCCATTCTAAGTCTGCTTTTTTTAATTCTTCTTCCATACGTTTATATTCTTCTGCTTGTTCTTCTCTTGATTCTCCAATTTTTGTTTCTTGTGCTTTTGCTGATTCTACTGAAGTTTCTTCTGGCTCTTTTTTTGGTTTTTCTGCATCTAAAACATGTTCGCTATCCCTTTCTGTTGCTTCTCTTTCAACTGCTTCTTTATCTACTGGACCTGGTTTTGGCAGGTCTTGTTTTTCTGGAAAATCTAAACCTGACCCAACATCTATTTGAGTATTAAAAGGATCTTTTTGTTCTGGCCTTTCTCGCATAAATCTTAATTTTTAATTTTTATTAATTTTACCACTGTAATAAAAAATAGTAAAACCAACAAAAAAAGGCGAACGTCTGTCCGCCATAAATACGCTTATGAGCGCATAATACCTTTGACAATCTGGCGGAAGTGCACTCCATATATTTGAAGCGTCACTGCGTCAGGAAATGTCCGAGGGTTTTTGAGGAGAGCAAACGCAAGAGTTCTCCAATAGTAGTAGCTGACGACAGGCCCTCCTAAAATCCCAATCCACCATACTGACCTGAAAAAGGTCTGTACCCCTACTAAACTTAATTTCCTTTTAGGCCGCTTAGAGGCATTACATCTCTCCAGAAATATACAAATCCTTTCAAAGTATTTTCTGGGGGAGTATATCGTTCTCATAATACGCTTGTATCCGCCCACAAGCTGCTCAACTGGCATTTTTGGACGGAAGTTTGGGCAACAGTCCAAATTGTTCCCACTTGCATCGCCTAAGAGACGACCCTGTTTTCCCATGGCTTGGTAGAGAGCGCTTCCTTGCTGGGCCTGCAATACGCCGACCATTGCTACAACAATTCCTGTTCCTTGGATAAACTCGATCATCATCTGGTCAAAATTGGCAGGGTCATCATTGTCAAAACCAACAATAAACCCTGACATAGGACGCAATCCGTGCCTTTGCATTTCTCTAACAACAATACGCATGTCGCGCTTGGTATTTTGCGCTTTTTTGCATTCTTCAAGGCAGGCATTGTTGGGGGTTTCCAAGCCAAGAAACACATTTTTGAAGCATGCTCTGACCATCGTGTCCATAAGATCAGGATCGTCCGCAAGAACCACTGACACTTCGGCGCTAAACTCAAAAGGATACCCACGCTCTTTTTGCCAAACAACTAATACCTCAACCAATTTCTTTGCTGCGCGCTTGTTACCAATAAAGTTGTCGTCTGCAAATATTACGGCCCCCCTAAAGCCCGCTTCATACAAATGGTTTAACTCGGCCAAAATCTGATCTATGGTTTTTGTCCTTGGCATCTTGCCGTTAAGTGTGGCAATATTGCAAAAAGTGCAACTATGAGGGCACCCTCTGCAAAAACTTATAAGCCATGAGGCATAATTGTTAGGATCCACCAACCCCTTCCACAAAGGTGCTGGCGAACGGCTTATATCTGGGAATTCAGTTGCGCAGTATATCCTCTTTGCTCTGCCATGCTCAAGGTCATCCAGAAATTCAAGCAAAGTGTATTCTGCCTCGCCTATAAAACAATGAGCGACATCCGGGAACCTCTCCGGGCCCAACTCAAAAATCGGACCGCCCATAATTACGGGTACGCCCAATGTTTTACAGCGCGATATCACCTCTTTTGTCGACTCAAGCTGTGTGGTCATGGCGCTTACAAAAACATAATTAGCCCACTTAATATCTTTATCTGTGAGCTCTTCGACATTCATATCAACCAGCTTTTTTTGCCATAATTCGGGCAATATTCCCGCTACAGAAATCAATCCTGCTGGCGGAAAAGCGCCTTTTTTGCCGACGAACTTCAACAAACCCCTGTAAAGCCAAAAAGTTAGCGAAAATCTCGGGTAAACCAAGAGTGCTTTGGTCATCTTGCTTCTCCTTATTAAGCTAGCTAAAAGCCAGACAGTTGACAAAGTTCAAAACCAAAAACTGATTTTGATATCTTAACATGTGTTTTGGCTATTTACAATTCTGTAATTGTCTGCTAATATGTGCTTATTATATAAATACTATGCCAATCACAAAATCAGCAAAAAAAGCTATAAGGCAGTCTGCCAGAAGAAAAGAGCAGAATTTAGTTTACAAAAATAAAATAAAAAAGCTTGTCAAGCAAGTGAAAGCTTTGGTTTTGCAAAACAAAAACGATGATGCAAAAAAAATACTGCCCGATATTTACGCAGCATTAGATAAAGCAGCTAAAGTTGGCGTGATAAAAAAGAACAATGCCTCCCGTAAAAAAAGCAGATTAACCAAAATGATAGAAAAAAAATAGAAACTTCACACGCTGGCTATCAGCAGGTCTAAAGCTGTTTCAGCATCAATTTTTCCGGTTTTAATATCTAAATCTATCTGAAAAATCTTCTGGTAGATTTTTTTTAATTCTTCAAAAGAAAACTTATTGCATAAATAAAAACTTTTTTTTACAACAAAGGGGTGTAAATAGCTTGCCTTTATAATAACTGAATAGGGTTTTTGCATATCCTGTAAATCTTTTATTATTAAAAGGTTTTTAAATTGATAAGCTATCATTGAGAGCAAATAAAGACAGTTGTCTCCGTTATCAAGATGTTTATGCAATAATGATAGCGCCTGTTTTTTATTTTTTGAAGCCAAGGCCTCAATTGTTTTAAAAATATCATTATCTATATTGGGTCTGACTAGATCCTCAACATCATCTTTTTTGACGACAGACCCCTTTTTATAATCTGAAAGTTTTTTGATTTCATTTGCCATTCGCCAAAGATTATTGCCCACAAAAGACAAAAGCAGGGGCAGGGCATCGGGATTAATTTTTGCCTTGTTTTTTTCAAATTCCTCTGCCACCCATCGTCTAAGCTGGGCTGGCTGTAAAAACTTGAACTCTTGACATTTGGCGCTTTTTTGAAGAGCTTTAAAAAGTTTTTTTCTTTGGTCTGCGGGGTTATCTTCATAAATTACAACAATGTCTTTTAGTTCTTTAATGCTTTTTATATTTTCTAAAAATTTTTCTTGCCAGTCTGAGACTGATCCGCCTTTGGCAAAAAATAAACTTTTTAAAATTACTAATTTCTTTTCTAAAAACATGGACGTGGTTCTGAAACTATCAAAAAAATCAGCAAAATCGCTTTCTTTTACATCTAAATAAATTAAATTTAGCCCGCTCTTGTGGACTTTTTTATAACCTTCGATTATCTCGTCTAATTTTTGCTTTGACCTATAAGAATCCTCTCCGTATAAAAAATATATCATATCAACTGTTATTTATAATTTTTGGCAGTTGGGGCAGAAGAATGCCGAACGCTGGGCGACTTTTATGCGCTTTATTTTTGTTTTGCACCTGTGGCACTTTTGGCCTTCTCTTTTATATGCTTTTCTTTCTATATCAAAATTACCTTTTGTGCCGTCTGGTTTTCTGTAGTCAGAAAAACTTTCTCCTCCTAATTTTACCCCAAGTTCCAAAACTTTTTTTATTGCCTGATAAAGCGATTTTAACTCTTTTTCACTTAAATTTGCAACATCTTTTTCAGGATGTATTTTAGAATGCCACAACGCCTCAGAAGAATATATATTCCCAAGGCCCGCTATAAAGTAAGGATCCATTATTACTTGCTTAACCTTGCCTCGCCGAAGCCTTGACGAAGACGGGCTTTTCCTAAACAACTTTTTAAATTTTTTAAAAGTAAAATTTTTATCTAAGGGCTCAGGGCCTAAGGTTTTAAACTCTTTTGAGTTTAGCAAATCCTGAGTTTTCCACAGCTCAACTTTTGCAAATTTTCTCATATCAGAAAGCACAATCATTTTTCCATTATCAAGAAAAAAAATTAAATGTAAAAAACGATTGTATGGATCGTTCAAAGCGCCCACTTTAGCGGGCACCCATGTTTTGTGTTTTAAGTTCCATATTCCGTGAAGTAAATGTCCTGTCATTTTTTGATGCACTAAAAGGGAATATCCTCCCGACAAGTCAAATATCACATTTTTTGCTCTGCGCCAAATCTTTTTTATTTTTTTATTTTTTAATTGTTCTTTAAAACTCTTAAAACTCTTTGGTCTTTTAATTGTTTTTTCCCAATCTGTCCACACATCAACAAAGGCCCTGTTAAGGACCTTTTTATTCAGATAATCTACAGTAGTTTGAACCTCAGGTAATTCTGGCATTACTTTTTTTCCTTTGTTTAATTTTTTTCGTCTTACCTCTTTGTAATTTTTTAGCCATCTTCTCAACTTCATCCTTAAGCTGAATTACCTCGATCTCTTTATTTTTTATCTGTTCTTGAAGGGACGTTGACTCAGCCAGAATTTTTTCAAACTCAAATGCCCTATTTTTTACTTTTTCTTCTAAAGCATTTACTGACTCTTCTAAAACCTGAGTTCTCTCTTTGGTCTTCATGTCAACTGATTTTTCTATCATTTTGCTGTCTATTTGGTTTTCCTGCATCTCTTCTGCTATTTTGTTGATAACATCAGCTAATTCAGCCAATTCATCTTTTGTATGCAAATAAACTCTGCTTGAAAAATTGCCCCTGCTTAACTCTTTTGTTTTTTCCAATAATTTCCTAACAGGAGAAGCCAAGCTGTGGCCAACAGCAAATCCAAAAGAAAAAATATAAACAGACAAAAGCAAGAGTATCAAATAAAAAGTAACCCCGAGATGCTCATAATTTAAGGATATAAAAACAACTATTGAAAATAGCCCAACTAATATTATAGGAATTGTAATTTTAGAAGTAAAGCTATTCATGTGGGTAAGCGATTTATTAAAGATGTAAATTCAAGCTCTCTGAGCTTGCCTTCAACTTTGTTCTTATCATATTCGCTGAGCTTACAATTATTTAACATAAAATCTATATCAACATCATTTTTCATTCTAACCAACTCAAGGGCTGCCATTGCTTTTTGTTTGTTTTGTTTTAAGGCTTCTTTTACTTTGGGTTTTAAAACTGCGGTGTCTGTGGAAAGCTCATCATACAGATTATTTATTGTACCATACTTTTGAATTATTTCAGCTGCTGTTTTTTTGCCTATGCCCTCAACTCCGGGAATATTGTCTGAAGCATCTCCTGTTAATGCTTTAAAATCATTCATTTGTTCTGGTTTTACTCCAAACCTTTCCTCCACTTTTTGAATGTCATATATAACAGTATCTTTTATGCCCTTTCCTAAAGTATAAACTTTTATTTTTTCATTTACCAGCTGAAGGTTGTCAAGATCTCCAGTTAAAATATAAATTTCTAATTCCTTGTCTTCGTTTTCAGCTAATCTGCAAATGGTGGCTATTAAATCATCTGCCTCAAATCCGTCTTTAAAAAAAACAGGAATTGAAAAGGCCCCTAAAACATCTTTTGTAATCGGAATTTGAGAAATAATGCCTTGGGCGGTGGCTGGCCTTTGAGCTTTATAATCCTGAAATTTTTCATGCCTGAATGTTTTAGCTTTTGTGTCAAAACAAGCAACAATATGACTGGGCTCTAAATCTTTTATTGCTTTAAATAAAGTAAGCAAAAATCCGTAAACAGCCCCTGTTTCCTGCCCTGATTTTGTCATCAATGGCGGAAGCGCATGAAAAGACCTGTGAAGCAAAGCGTTTGAGTCAATAATAATTAAACGATTTTCCATAATTTATTATAGCACCTTTAAGACAAACCTTAAATTATTATCTCCCTAGTTTTCTCATCAATAAATTTGAATCTAATTAAAATATTTTTTTTGGGCAATGCTTTTTTAATGCGCTCTGGCCATTCTATAGCCACAATGTTTTTTGGGTCTTTAATAATTTCTTTAAAATCTAATTCTAAAATATCTTTGTGGTTTTTTAATCTATAGCAATCTATGTGGTAAAAATTTGAAAATTTTGAGTTTGTAATTTTAAAGCGTTTTAAAATTACAAACGTTGGGCTCAAAACCTTATCTTTTACTCCCAGCCCTTTTGCAAAACCCTGTAAAAAAGTTGTTTTTCCTCCGCCCAAATTTCCCTGCAAACCTAAAACAATAGCTGACTTCTGAGGTGCAGATTTTAAAACTTGTTTGGCAAACTTTTCCCCAATTTTTTGGGTTTCTTCGAAATTTTTTGTTGTGTATTTTTTTTCCACTTGATTTATTTTTAAAAATCGAATAGTGTGTAGTAATTCTAAAACTTATGGAAAACATTCAAGAGTCTAAAAACATTATCAGCGAGGCAAAAAACATCTGCCTTATCCCTTCAGAAGCGCCAGAAGCCGCAACCTCTGCCTTGGCGCTTTTTTATACTTTAAAAGAAATGGGCAAAAATGTAAACCTAATAGATAGTATTCCTGAAAATTTAAAGTTTTTAACTCCCTCCCTTGATT
This sequence comes from uncultured Candidatus Saccharibacteria bacterium, assembly GCA_964397155.1. Classification (GTDB taxonomy): domain Bacteria; phylum Patescibacteriota; class Minisyncoccia; order Minisyncoccales; family Staskawiczbacteraceae; genus XYD1-FULL-39-28. Next base: position 8,743 of record CAYNHB010000017.1, on the reverse strand, counting down.
TCATTTCTTATCCAAAAAACTTTGTCATTTCAATACCAAACCGGCTCGCAGAAATATCCCAGGTCTATTATGAAAAGGACGCAGAAGCCCTAAAAGTATTTTTAACTGTAGAAAACGGCAAGATTAAAAAAGAAGATGTTTCTTTTTATTTTTCTGAAACAAAACCCGACCTGGTTATAACCTTTGGAATAAAGGATTATTTAAAAGAGCTCCAAGGCAAATTAAATTCTTTTGGGTTTTTGCTTGATTCCCCCATTCTAAATATTGACTCTTCAGCAGACTCAACCCAAGACACAATGCAAGAAAACAAAAAATTTGGTAAAATTAATATAGTAAAAGAAAGCTCCCTTACGCAAACAGTTTTTGAGGTTATAAAAGGCATTAACGCCAATCCAATAAAAAAAGAGTTGGCAGAGTGCCTTTTATCTGGAGTTATTATACACACTGAAAACTTCAGAAAAAATTTATCAGCTGAAATTTTTGACACATCATCTGTTTTAATGAAAACAGGAGCGGACTTAAAAAAAATAATAGACAATTTAAAAATCTAAAAAATAAAATATAATGGAGGAAACATCAAAAAAACTTCTCGGCTCTGTAACAATTTCTCCGAAAATAATAGAGGAGATTAAAAAAGATGTAAAAGATATTGCCGGGTTCAAAAAAAAGATAGAAGAATATTTAAGACAAAGCGTTACAGAGCTCCTAGATGTTATCTTGTATGGAGCTGTTTATATTAATACTTCTGATATCCACATTGAACCAGAAGAAAAAAAAGCGCGGCTAAGATTAAGGTTAGACGGCATCTTACAAGATGTTGTTTTTTTTGACCATGAAGCTTACCGCCATCTGTTGAGCCGTTTAAAACTCCTTTCAAAGCTGAAATTAAACATTACAAACAAGCCCCAAGACGGCAGGTTCACAATAAGCTTAGAGGATCTTTTAATTGAAATTAGGACATCCAGCTTACCAGCTGAATATGGAGAATCAATTGTAATGAGAATTTTAAATCCAAAAAGTTTGATCTCATTAGATGAATTAGGTTTGAGGGAAGACCTTTTAAAAACTTTTCAAAAAGAAATTGAAAAACCCAATGGAATGATAATTGTTACAGGCCCCACTGGCTCTGGTAAAACAACCACTCTTTATGCTTTTTTAAAAAAAATTCAAAACCCGGAAATCAAAATTATTACCATTGAAGACCCTATAGAATACCATTTAAAAGGCGTTTCTCAAACTCAGGTGTCTCCTGAAAAAGGATACACCTTTGCTGACGGCTTAAAATCAATTGTAAGGCAAGACCCAGATGTAATTTTGGTTGGTGAAATAAGAGATTCAGAAACCGCAAAAATAGCGTTGCAAGCAGCCTTAACCGGACACCTAGTGCTTTCTACTCTTCACACAAACGATGCGGCAGGGACCATTCCAAGGCTTGTGGACTTGGGAGCTGAGGCCTCTTCAATAGCCCCTGCATTAAAAATGGCGGTAGCCCAACGCCTTGTAAGAAGGGTGTGCAAAAAATGCTCTGTTTTAGAAAATCCAACAGCTGAAGAATCAGAAGAAATAAAAAAAGGACTGAAGGGCCTTTCGTCCAAAATTGATTTGCCCGACTTAGAAAAAATAAAAATCGCCAAAATAAAAAAAGATGGATGCCAAGCATGCAACTTTACCGGCTACAAAGGAAGACAAGGATTGTTTGAGGCGTTTTTGGTGGATGCTAATATGGAAAAATTTATTTTAACAAAACCTCCTGTTTCTTCTGTAAGGGAAAAAGCTGTTAAAAAAGGGATGATAACAATGTGGCAGTCGGGGCTAATTGATGTTGCTAAAGGAATTACTACTTTTGAAGAAGTTAAAAGAGTTGTTGAAGAAGAAGAGGAAGTAACTGAACCTGCAGTTCAGTAATTTTCAATTTTCAATTTTCAATAAATTTTCCAATTAACCAAGCCCCAAAACAAACATTTTTGTCTCGAGACAAAAATGTTTACGAAGAATTTTTACAACAAAAAAGTCCGTTGATATTTCACAACAGGCACGAAATGGGCAGCCAGAGCAAACAATACCCTAACCAATTGGCAACTTTAAGGATGCGACTAATCGAAAATCGCTTCTTCTATAGCCATCCCTCTCCATTGCCTCCCATGCAGATCGCTCATCGACCGCGAAGACTAAAAGAAAACCAACTGTCGCCTTTCTCCACCTATAATTCAGAGCCTTCGCCCAATCGATAATCATTTCTTCTATGTTTGTCTGACAAAAAACGTAAAGCATCTCGACATTCCTCATGATGAGTTAAGGTGCTGGTAATGCTGGTAAACGGCTCTGGAGTTGGAGGTAGTTTATGTCTGGGACATAAAGAAAGACTTGTCCGAGGAGTATCCGAGCCGGAGCAAGGATATCCGAAGCTGGGACAAATCCAAGAATATACCTCCAACTCCAGAGCCGTTTTGTTTTCTTTTTAATACGTATTATAATACGTAAAAAGTTTCAATATTCTTATATTAGCATTTTTTTACCTATATGTCAAGCGTCTTAGATAAAAAACAAAACAATGAAGACAAAGCCCTAGATTCTACTTTAAGGCCTAAAAAATGGTCAGATTATGTTGGGCAAGACAAAATCAAGCAAAATATAAAAATAATTATAACAGCAGCCAAGCAAAGAAGTCAAAGCCCTGACCATTTATTGTTTTACGGAAGCTCCGGATTGGGAAAAACAACCTTGGCACAACTGGTGGCGCTTGAAATGGGCAAGGAAATAAGAATAACCGCAGGGCCTGCAATTGAAAGAGCCGGTGACTTAGCTGCAATTTTAACAAACTTGAATGAGGGAGATGTTTTGTTTGTTGATGAAATACATCGCGTAAGCAGAACAGTAGAAGAATATATTTACCCTGCAATGGAGGATTACAAATTGAACTTAATTTTAGGAAAAGGGCCTATGGCAAGAACAATGGAACTGAATATCCCAAAATTTACTTTGATAGGAGCCACCACAAGGCCTGCATTGTTATCAGCCCCTTTAAGAAACCGGTTTGGAGCAACTTTTCAGCTGAATTTTTACAGCAATGAAGATATGGAAAAAATAATTGAAAGGTCTGCAAAACTTTTAAATGTTCAAATAAAGCCCGACGCATTAAAAATAATTTCTAATCGCTCAAGATTTACTCCAAGGGTTGCCAATCGATTGTTAAAAAGAGTTAGGGACTTTGCCCAGGTGCAAGGCCAGGGAATAATTACAGAAGAAATTGCCGAACATGCTTTAAATTTTTTAGAAATTGACCATATGGGGCTGGAACACGGAGATAAAAAAATTCTGCTGGCCTTAATAGAAAAATTTAATGGCGGGCCCGTTGGCCTGCAAACATTGGCAGCTGCGGCAATGGAAGAAGAAGATACAATTTTAGATATGTACGAGCCCTATTTAATGCAAACAGGATTTTTAGAACGCACTCCACGAGGCCGAGTTGCATCTCGCCTAGCATACGAGCATTTGGGCATTAAAAACCCAAACCCCAAAAATCAGCTAATATAATGAAGGTCTACTTATTAATACTTTCAATACTTTTACTGCCTGCGGTTTTATTAGCAACTAACGAAGTGGATATAAACACAGCTACGCTAGAAGAGTTGGATCAAATTGCAGGAATTGGGCCAAAATATGCGCAGGCAATAATAGATGCAAGGCCTTTTTCTTCTGTTGATGATTTGGTAAAAGTTAAAGGTATTGGAGAAAAAACATTGGGAAAAATTAAAGAACAAGGACTGGCGTGCGTTTCTTGCTCTCAAAACAGCGAGGAGGTCCGACCCCCTGAGCCCCCGCCAAGCGGGGGAGAAGCTTCGCTAAGTTCGGAGAAGGTCGGACCTCCCACAACTTATCCTGGCGGGGTTTTTATAAATGAAGTTATGCCAAGCCCAGAAGGCGCTGATGAAGATAAAGAATGGATTGAATTATACAACTCTAATAATTTTGATGTGGATTTATCTGGGTGGAAAATACAAGACACAACTGGCACCAAAACAATTTATAATTTGCCTCAAAATACAATAATCCCAACCTATGGATTTTTGGTCTTTACAAGACCTGAGACAAAAATAACATTAAATAATGACCAAGATACAATAAATCTTCTTGCTCCGGACAATAAAATTGCCAGTTCGGTTTCTTACCCAAAAGCCCAGCTCAACCAATCTTACAGTAAAATAAGCTCTGTTTGGCAGTGGAGCACAACACCTACTCCCAGAGCAAAAAATACTGCCCCACAGATTCAAACAAAAAATCCCTCAACGGGCTCGGAGGCAAATGGGTTGCCAAAACAAGAAAATTCTGATAAAAACAAGATAGCTGAGTCAGGATTGGCAAGCTTAAACCAAACAACAAACCCTTGGTTTTTATTTTTTACAGCTCTGGCAATAACAATTATTTCAGCCACAACTGTACTATTTATTAAAATTAAATTCAAATCAAATGTCAGGACATAGCCATGCAAAAACAGTTATGGCCACAAAAATGGCCAATGCTGCAAAAAAAGGGAAAATCTTCTCCAAAATGGGGCGACTTATCACAATCGCGGCAAAAGACGGAGGAGACCCAATCACAAATTCGAAACTAAAATCTGCCATAGATCAGGCAAAAAGTTTTGACATGCCTAAAGAAAACATTGAAAGGGCTATTAAAAAAGGCACAGGAGAGCTTGCCGGGGAATCTCTTGAAGAGGTTGTTTTTGAAGGATTTGGACCTGGAGGAATAGCTATTATCGCAGAAGGCATCACAGACAACACTAACAGGGCTTTTACCGAGGTAAAAGTAATCTTAAACCAAAACAATGGCAAAATGGCTGGGAAAGGAGCTGTAAAATGGATGTTTGAAAGAAAGGGAGATATTGCAATAAACAATGAAGAAAAAACAATAAACAAAGAAGAGTTTGAATTGGCAGCTATAGACGCAGGAGCTGACGACATACAGTGGGAAGAGGGAGAGGTCTATGTTTACACAAAGCCAGAAGATTTAGAAAAAGTTAAAAAACTTCTTGAAGAAAAGAACTACAAAATAGAATCTGTTTCTTTGGGCTTTGTCGCCAAAGAAAAAGTGGAAATATCGGAAAAAGAAAAAGAACAAGCCCAGCGCCTTTTTGACGCCCTGGATGAAAACGACGCAGTAAACAACATTTACTCAAACCTAAAAACCTAAAATATGATAATTTTGGGCATTGACCCGGGGTCTACTGTTGTGGGTTATGCTGTTGTAAAAACTCAAGGGAAAAAAGGCAAAGAGCCCGAAGTTGTTGATTTTGGGTGCGTTGTTGCTGATAAGTTTTTCAAAACAGAAGAACGGCTTTTAAAAATAAACAAAGATATAACAAAGCTCATAGAAAAGCACAGGCCCGATGTAATGTCTATTGAAACCCTTTATTTTTTTAAAAATTTAAAAACAGTAATGCCTGTCAGCCAAACAAAAGGGGTTATTTTGCTAGCTGCAGCAAACAAAAAAATCCCGGTAATGGAGTTTACCCCTCTGCAGGTCAAAATGGCAATTGCCGGTTATGGGAGGGCTGAAAAAAAACAAGTTCAGGAGATGATAAAAAAAATTGTTTGCCTTGAAAAATTTGACCTTAAAGAAAAAAACAGAAAAAAAGACGATGCTTTTGACGCCATAGGCGTGGCTATTTGTGCCTGCTTTAAGGCCTATTAAAGTGTGTGGAAAAACAGGTATTGACAATAACCCTTGAAAAAATATAATAAGGACAATTAGAGCAAAAATAACAAACTTAATTATTTCTTGGCAACACAGAGGACAACTGCGTTTCTGGAAAATTAAGTTTTTATAAAATGCAAGACGAATTTTTAACTCAGTTAATCAACGAAGACGAGGACTTTGAAGACACAACAGACGACTTCAGCGATGATGACGATGACAAAGCGAACGATGATGATGACGATGACAAAGCGAACGATGATGATGATACAGAACCAATAGAAGAAGACGAATAAAAGATAAAAACTATAATAAGATAAAACCGCGATATTCGCGGTTTTATCTTGCTGTCTTGATTTTTAAGCTGTTTTGATATTAGAATAAATGAATATGAAAAAAATATCTTTAAAGCAGGCGTTGAAAAATAAAAGGTGGAAAATTTTTTTTACTGTCGGCAAATATCTGGCCTTTTTGTTTTTAGGGGGATGTTTGCTTGTTTTGGGTTTGTTTGTTTATTACACATATGATTTGCCCCGCCCAGAAAAATTTACAGAAGCCCGCTTTATACAATCAACCAAAATTTTTGACAGAACAGGCAAAACCCTTTTATATGACATCTATGGCGAAGAAAAAAGAGAAATTGTAGCTTTTGAAGAAATTTCAGACAATATAAAGCATGCTGTATTAGCAAGCGAAGACGCTGACTTTTACCAGCATAAGGGAATATCTATCAGGGGTTTGTTCAGGTCTTTATTAATAGACCTAAAAATACAATCTGCAAGCTATAGCGGGTCCACAATAACCCAGCAACTTATAAGAACAGTTTATTTGACCACCCAAAAAACAATCTCGCGCAAGGTTAGAGAAATTGTTTTAAGCATAGAGCTGGAACAAAGATATTCTAAAGATCAAATTTTTGACTGGTATTTGAATGCGATACCTCTTGGAGAAAACTGCTATGGAGTGGAAACAGCAAGCCAAACGTATTTTAATAAACCAGCTTCTGATGTTTCTGTGCCTGAGGCTGCTGTATTGACAGCCCTAATCCAGGGACCGAGCAGGTACTCGCCGTACGGACCCAATAAAAAAATCCTGATGGAAAAAAAAGATCGCGTTATAGACCGCATGGAAAAAGTAGGATATCTCACAAAAGAAGAAGCAGAACAGGCGAAACAAGAGAAAATAGAGTTTGCTGAATCCACAATATCAATGAAAGCGCCTGATTTTGTTCTTTCTGTAAAAAAATATTTAGATGACAAATATGGAGAAGATTATTTAAAAGAAAAAGGGTTAAGAGTATATACAACACTAGACTGGGAGTTGCAAGAATATGCCGAACAGGTAATAAAAGATAATGACGAAATAAACAGGGCAAAAAAATCAAACAATTCAGCAATGGTTGTTTTAGATCCAAAAACAGGGGAAATTTTAGCACTTATCGGCTCAAAGGACTATTGGGCAGACCCTTACCCAGAAGGATGTGACGAAGAACCGGGCTTAACCTGCCTTTTTGACCCAAAATATGATGTGGCAACTATTGGAAAAAGACAGCCGGGATCTGCTTTCAAGCCATTTGTTTATACAACCGCCCTAAAAAAGGGATACACTCCAGATACTATTATTTGGGATGTAACAACAGAATTTAATCCTAACTGCGACCCCAATGCTAACCAATCAAAAGACATATATGGATTAGGATGCTACCACCCTCAAGATTATGACGGAAATAATAGGGGACCTATTCCTTTGCGCCAAGCACTAGGATCTTCTTTAAACATACCCGCAGTAAAAGTTCTTTATTTAGCAGGCATACCAGAGTCCTTACAAACAGCAAAAGATTTTGGCATCACCACCTTGACTGATACAAATAACTACGGCCTTTCTTTGGTGTTGGGAGGAGGTGATGTAAACTTATTAGAGTTAACTTCTGCATACGGTGTTTTTGCAACCGAAGGTATATATACTCCGCCTATGAGCATATTAAAAATAGAGGATTCAGAAGGTAATATAGTTGAACAAAACAATCCAAACCCTGAAAAAGTTTTAGACACCCAAATAGCGCGGCAAATCAACAATATTCTATCTGATAATAATAATAGAGCTCCTTTGTTTGGGTATAACTCACCTTTATGCATACCAGGGTACGATGTAGCTGCCAAAACAGGCACCACACAGGACTTCAAAGACGGGTGGACTATGGGTTATACGCCTTTTGTGGTCGTTGGGGTTTGGACGGGAAACAATAACAACACCCCAACAAATGACGAAGGGGTTGGAATAGCAGCTCCTATGTGGAACAAAGTCATGAAAAAAATCATAGGCGACCACTCTGTTGAGAATTTCTCCCCTCCAGAACCAATTACAGGCAGATCAGAAGCTTTAATGGGTCAATTAAAGCCGGATGATATCAACACAATACTATATTATATAGATAGAAATAATCCTTTAGGGCCTAAACCTGAAAACCCTGTAAACGATCCTCTATATCCTTATTGGCAGATTGGGATTAACAACTGGCTGATTAGAACAGGTAAATATTTAGAATCAAACTAACTTAATTTAATCGGCATCACCACATAAATATAACTTGTGTCTCCTACTGGTTTTAATATACAAGGGCCTTCTTGTTTGCTTATATTAAAAACAATTTCCGAGCTTTTAATATTAAGCAGCCCGTCTGCTAAAAACTTATGGTTGAAAGAGGCCTCTATTTCTTCGCCCTCAATCTTGGCCTGAATCTCTGATTGGCTTTCTCCAATATCTGGATCTTTTGCAGAAATCTCTAAATTTTTTGTTTTAGGATTTGCTTTAATTTTTACTTCGTTTATTTTGCCGGAAAAAAGGGAGGCGGCTTTTATTTGGCTCAAAAACTCATCCCTTTTTATGGTAATTTTAGTTTTAAAGTTTTGAGGAATTATTTCTTCATAATTTGGATATTCCCCCTCTATTAAGCGAGAAATAATTTGCGCCTCAGGGTGATTGGCCTCTTTCATTGGAAGCTCAAACATTACTTGGTTCGAGGAAAAATATATCTTTGTTTTTCCTTCTT
>CAYNHB010000016.1:0-19654 GCA_964397155.1 uncultured Candidatus Saccharibacteria bacterium | reverse complement strand
CTGCCTTTTATTGTATGTTCATTCATTTTAGCAAAAACAAAAAACAAATTCAAAACAAAAAATCCACACAGGGTGTGGATAAGTTTATTTTAGAATTTTTATTGATTGGAGAACGCCTAAAGCCAAAAAATTGCCTATTAAACCCGACCCTCCGTAGCTGACAAAAGGAAGATAAATGCCAACTACCGGCAATAAAGAGAGGTTCATGCCTATGTTTATAAAAAATTGAGAAATTAAAATGATTGCAAAACCAGTAGCAAAAAGACGTGGAAAATTAGACAAAGAATGAACAGCAATCTGCAAAACCCGCCAAACTAAAAAACCGTAAATTATAAACAGGCCAGAAACCCCTAATATTCCCCACTCCTGTGCAATAACAGAAAAAATAAAATCAGTATGGGGCTCTGGCAAAAAACCATACTGAACTTGTGAGCCCTGGCCGAGCCCCTGCCCAGTAATTTGCCCTGAACCAATTGCAATTTTTGTTTGATTTTGTGACCAAGAGGCCCCCAAATAATCATATGGAAAAATAAAAGAAATAATCCTTTGTTTTTGGTAATCCTTAAGTATAAAACCCCAAGACAACGCGGTAACCAAAATAAAGCAAAGAGCCAAAACCAAAAAATGCCTTATTTTAATGCCAGAAATCAATAAAATCCCTAGCCATATTAAAAGCAAAACAGCTGTACCCCCTAAATCCGGCTTTAAAAAAATTAATAAAGCCGGAAAAAAAACATACAAGCCGGAAAAAACAATGTGCCTTATTTTATACATTTCAACGTGGCGCATTGAAAAATATTTTGCCAGTAAAATTATCATTACTATTTTTGTGGGCTCATTCGGGTCTAAAGACAAAACTCCCAGCTTATACCAACCCCTGGTCCCCCTTATCAAAGGAGCAAAAAAATAAAGCCCCAAAAGCAACAACAAGCATATTGCATACAATATTAATATCAAAAAAGAATTATTTCTTAAAAGCCGGTAATCAAAAAAGCTAACGGCCATCATAAGTAAAAATCCAAAAACAAAGAAAATAATTTGTTTTTCAAAATTAAAAAAATCATTCTTTGCCAAACAAGAGCTGTATATTCCTGCCAAGCCAAAACAAACCAATAAAATAGCCGGAATTATTAAACTCCAATCTAACTTCTTAAATTGGGATAAAAAAACATTCATAAAAATTATTTGATAATCTTCAGAAATTCTTTTTCTGAAATAATTTTTACGCCAAGTTTGCGGGCTTTTTCAGCTTTACTGCCAGGGTCTAATCCCGCCACAACATAATCTGTTTTAACTGATACAGAAGAAGAAACATCTCCTCCCAATTCCCGTATTTTTGCTTTTGCGTCGTCTCTTGTCATCGATTCTAAACCGCCTGTCAAAACAAAGGTTTTGCTAGACAGTTTGTAGCTTTTAGCTTTTAGCTTATTGGTTTCTATTTTCACAAATTTTTGAAGTTTCTCTAAAAATTTAACGTTGTCTTTATCTGAAAACCAATCATAAATTGACTTTGAAACAACAGGCCCTATGTCTGTTATCAAATCAAGCTCTTCCTGTTTTGCTTTTTTTATTTTTTCAATTGATCTAAAATGTTTTGCAAGGGCAATAGAAATTTCTTCTCCAACGTTTCTTATCCCCAGGGCATAAATAAATCTTGGCAAGCTAATTTCTTTGCTGTTTTGTATTGAGCTTATCAAATTTTCTGCTGACTTTTCAGCAAATCTTTCCAACGGGGACACGTCACCCTCTTTTAAAGCAAATAAATCTGACTGATCCTGAACCAATCCTTCGTCTAAAAATTTATCTATTATCTTTGGCCCTAAGCCGTCTATATTAAAAGCTGGTTTTGAAACAAAATGATAAAAATTTCTTCTTTGCCTTGAGAAACATTTTGGATTAGGACACCTCCAAAGTGCCTCGCCCTCAGACTTTGTTAATTTTGTCTTGCAAGAGGGGCAAAACTCTGGCATTTTGAAATTCTTTTCCTTTCCTGTCCTTAAGTCCTTTAAAACCTTGATAATGTCCGGTATTACGTCTCCAGCTCTGGCCACAATCACCGTGTCTCCTATTTTAATGCCAAGGCGTTTTATTTCGTCTTCATTATGCAAAGTGGCTCTTGTAATAGTAATACCTGAAATTTGCACGGGCTCTAAAACAGCCACGGGCGTTATAGCTCCTGTTCTTCCTACTTGTAGGGATATTCCTAAAACTTTTGTTGTTGACTGAACTTGGGGGAATTTAAAAGCAATAGCTCCTCTAGGCGCCTTGCCCACAACACCTAGTTTATCAAATGTTTTGTTGTTATTTATAACTACTACAACCCCGTCAATCTCATAATCAAGCTTTTCTCTGTGGTTTATCCAGTATTCTCTAAACTTGAAAACTTCCTCCAGTGTCTTGCAATATTTATTGTTTTTATTTGTCTTAAACCCTATTTTCTTTAATATTTTGTGTAATCCTTCGTGGGTTTCCTGACCAAAGTCGCTTTTTAAATCATAAATAAAAGAATCTAGTTTTCTTGAGGCAGTTATTTTAGGGTCTAGCTGGCGTACAGATCCTGCTGCAATATTTCTAGGATTAGCATAAACCGGTAAATTCTTTTGTTTTTGGAGCTTGTTTATCCTGTCGAATTCTTTTTTGGTTATAAAAACTTCTCCTCTCACAATTATCTCTTTCCTTTCATCTATTGTTAAAGGAATTGCGTCAACTGTTTTTAAATTTTGAGTAATATCTTCTCCTATATTTCCATCGCCCCTTGTTGACCCAAGTTTTAAAACTCCTTTTTGGTAAATTAGTTCAATCGCTAAACCATCTATTTTTAATTCACAATAAAAATCAAGTTCTTTTTTTTCTTTTTCAGTAAGCAACTTTGAAATTCTTAAAAGCCAGTCCTTAATATCTTGCTCTGAAAAAGCATCGTTAAAAGAGAGCATTCTTTTTTTATGCTTTGCTTTTTTAAATTCTTTTAAGGGCTTACCTCCTATTCTTTGCGTAGGAGAATATGAGGATACAAACTCCGGAAATTTTTGTTCTAAATCAAAAAGCTCCTTTTTAAGGGAATCAAGCGCTGAATCTGAAATTTCTTGTTTATCTAAAACGTGATACAGATGCCTGTGATAATTTATAATTTTTTTTAGTTTTTCAAGACGCTGTTTTGCCTGCTGCTTTTGCATTTTATTCGTTAAAATTTATTTCAATTGCCCTTAATACATAATCTTTATAATAGCCGGTAGAATCTACTTTAAAGAATACATCGTTGGAGCTTAGTCCCGGGCTGACAGTAGCTATTATTTCATATCTTTTTTCATTGTCAATTTGTGTATTAAAGGTTACTTCGCAATTATTGCAGACATTAGGATCACATCCTTTTAAATCTATATCTTTTGGCAACAAGGGCTCGCATCCATTGCAATAAATGCTCTTCTCTCCCGTATTTCCGATTGGATCCTCATAACACCCTGAAGGGTTGCTTGTCTCGCACATGTAGCAAAGACCCCTATGGCTTACCCCCTCTCCGTCAACAAACGGCACCTTCCTGTCATAATAAAGAACTTTTTCAACCCCTGATTCAGCTCCATAAAAAGCAACTATAGAACTGCCTATATTTCTTACAATCTTTATTTCACTGTACAAAATTGCGCTTACAGACAAATTTATGCCCAAAATAACAACCATTATAAAAAAGGTTATTATCAAGGCCACTCCTTTTTGGTTTTTGTCTTGTGTTTTATTCAACATTTAAATTTCTTTGAGAAACTGTTGTTTGTATTAATGTTGCAGGACCCTCTAAGTTTTCTAAATTCTTCACCCCCAAAAGGACAGTAACTCTTGGCTGGACTTCATCTTCTCCTGTAGCTCCATCAGGACAAGCCTCTCCTCCATAGCAACCGTCTGAGCCATTTACGCCAAACCTTAAAAATTCTATCTGCAGTGCTTCTGGAGTAATGGGTACGGCATCATCAATATTATCGCTGTTTTTTAATTCCTTTAAAACCAAAGGAGAATCATCGTCCCCAAAAACAGCATTATCTAAAAAAAATTCCTGGCAAGCATCGTCAGCTGATTGGTTTATAAATTTAATGCCCCTGTAAAAACCTGAGCCATCTTCCCTTGTAAGAAAATAAATATACCCATTTGGCATATCGCAATAATTGTCTGTCTCCTTTTTTACTCTTGCCATTCTTATGGCTTTTGACATATATTCTTCAACGTAGCTTATTTGGTTGAGAATCTGCACTTTAGCTAAAATCTGCCTTTGCTGTTTTATAATAGAAATAAATATTGAGGAGGCAACACCAACAACAAGCAAAAATATAACCATAGAAACCATTAGCTCTATAAGCGTAAAGCCGTGTTGGGTTGTCTTATTTTTGTTAGTACCAATCATATAAAATGTCCTCAACCTCTATTATCCCCACAGAACCAGTGTGGTCTAAAATGCTGGGCCTTTTGTTCCAAAAAACCTCTACCTTAATTTTTAAAATATGGGGGGCTAAGGTGTTGTCAATTGTAATTTTTCTCTTAAATTTTGTTTCTGTGCCTGACTCATACTCAAAAAAATTGCTGTCATTGTTTATTCTCAAAAACCTTTCTTGCCAAGGATAAACCGGGCTTGAATCAAAACCTGTTGTTTTATAATCAACTTCACACCCTATTGAAGATGCGCAATAACTTAAGCCATAATCCCATGCAATATATCCGGGGTTTGAACTTGAAGACAGCCAATTAGCATCTCTTAAATTCCTTATTATTTCAACTCCTTCCTGGGCTAAATAAGTTGCTGTAAGGCGATCTTCGGCGTCTGAGCTTAAAATGACCATTAATGAAAATGATCCAAAAATAACTATAACAGCCACAGACAGGATAAAAATACTTATAACCATTTCAATAATAGTGAATCCTTTATCCATAATTATTCTATTCTTATCAGCCCTGAAATATTAATCCAAGCAGACCTTGAAAGAGAGGGGTCTGATTTTAATCCTAAAATTATTCCGACCTCTTTTTTGTTAGTGCTTAAATTATTTATTACTATGCTTGGATTAGGCGGAGCAAAATTTATGCTTACACTATTAAATCCAGAGCTTATATTTTCAATTTCCTTTATGTATAAATCAGAATTTTCTTCGGTAACATCAATTATTTCTAAAATACAATCTGCCTCTGGGTTTATGTCTTCTCCGCACATTTGAGAGCTTCCGTCATATTGATAGTCCGGCGTATCTCCCCTGTCTGCATAAATTATATATTGGTTACTTCCAGCAAGATTAAAGTAAACGCCATACCCTTTTGCTTCTATTTGATCCGGCTCTCCTTCTTCTGACTGGATTATCAAAACCCCTGAAAGCCCCAGATCTTGCACTTTTCTAAGGTTCTGGGACAAGCTGTGAATAGACCTTGAAAGAGCAAATTGTCTTAAAATTTGAGGTAAATTAGAAACTAAAATAGAAGAAAAAACAGCTATTATAAAAATAACAACAATAATTTCAACAAGAGTTGTCCCCCGCTCTTGAAACATTGTTTTATTTTAACACTAAATAATAATTTTTGCGACAACGAAAAACGGCCCCCGCCGTGGCGGGGGTCGTTTTGAAATTCTGTATAAATCTGTTCTAATCCTTATTAAGTGTCTGCAGCGCAGTCAGCTGTTCCGGCATCGCAGTTTGCTGTAGTTCCTTTATATCCAGTGCTGTCAACACACCATGATGAGCCATCATTAAGAGTTGCGGAAACACAAAATGCAGAAGCTGTGGCCTGAGGAGTACCCACTGTTCCACCAGCTGATGTAATAGCAGCTGCTGGTGTTAAATAGGTTCCATTAGTAATGAAGCCAACATAGGTGGTTGGACTTTGTCCATCAAAATACACTGCCGCATTGGTTGCTATAGTAGCCATGTTTCCTTTGATAGCAGCGTCTCTGCTCTTAGCAATGTATGAAGTTACGTTAACCAATACAATGGCTGCCAAAACAGCAATAATAGCGATGACTACAATCAATTCAATGATTGTAAAACCTTTTTGTTTTTTCATTTTTTGTTCTTTTTTTTGATAAGTTTATAATTCGACCTTTGATTAGGTTATTATACCCTTATATTATTTTATCTATATTTGAAAACCAAATCAACTAGTAAACTATGGATAAATCAAAAAGGCAAATTTACTTTATTTTTAGCATCTTTTTAGCTAACTTAATTATATCTTCCAATTTGACGTCTGATTTGATAAGATAATCAACTTTCTTTATGCTTTTAGTCACGTCTGAATAAGAAGGATCCTTTACATTTGTTAAAAGTATTACAGGCAAGCTGGGATTTTTAGCTTTAACCTGTTTTATCATATCTATGCCGTTGAGAAGCGGCAAAAGAACATCTGAAATAATTAGGTCTGGCTTCTCGGTATCAAAAAAACTCAACCCTTCTTTCCCGTCTTGGGCAGTAAGAGTCAAAAAACCCTCGTGAGAAAATTTTTCTTTGAGAATAGAAACAAAATTCGGATCATCTTCTACAATCAGAATTTTTGGTTTTGTTTTAGGCATCTATTTTATCTTGTTACTTGTATTTATTCGGCTATAAAAGGATTAGAATAATCTAATTCTTGACTCTCGCCATCTTCTTCATTCTCTGAATCCCATCTTTTCACAACTTCTTGGTATATGTCCTCCCTGAATATAGAACGATTTTCATCAATTTCTGGCTGCAAGTTTTTTACTCTAATGATGCAATTATAAAACAAAAATCCGCCAAAAGCTATAGATAGAAAAAAGGAAATTAAAATTACCCAAAAAGCATGTTTACCTGAAAACCAAGGGGCTGATTTCAAAAACCCTTTGAGTTGGGGCAATTTGTCTTTTAATATAAATGATTTTTTTATTTTCTTTTTTTCTGGCATGTTATTTAGATAAAACGCTTATTGTTGCGCTGGCTTTTGTTTTTTTCACGCTGTTGCCAGACCCAGATATTCTTTCATCTACGTATTCAATGGTCAAATTTTTAAATAAAACTAAATAAGCGCCGCTCTCAATTTCTTTGATAAAATATAGAACATTACTAAAATTACCCTTGGCAGTAAACTTCACAGAAGCAGTTTTAAAATTTTGTTCCTCAGAGAAAACCAGAGGAGATATTGTCAGGTCAACATTATAGTTATCGGCAAAATTCTCTAAAAACCTTATAAAATCAAGAGGGTTTTGAGGGTCCACCATTGCTTCATCAATCCTTTTTAAGTTAGGCAAATAATATTGGTATTTTGCCTTAAATTGCTCTACTTCTTTAATCTGGATTTCAGACAATGAAATTTCTGACCTAGTAGAAAAAATCTTGTTTGAGGTCTCTCTTACTTTGCTAAAGCACAACCAAATAGAAAAAGCCAGAAAGAACAGAATTAAAAAAGAAAACACAAGAGAAATAACTCTGCCTTTTTTTATCTCCCCAATATTTATTTTTGTTTCTTTGTTACTCATCAATAATATCTAATGTTAGATTAAAATTAACGTCTTTTGGGCTTATCCAGCTTTCAGATGAAAAATTTACATTTTTTATACTTTTTTCTGACTCAATATTGCTTTTAAAATTAATAAGACCGTCTCTTGTTTTGCTAAAACCGGTAATAATAACCTTTAAATGATCTTCGGGCTGAAAAGATAATCTTTTAAAATATAAACCATCTGGCCTTTCAACAGAAAGCAGTGTGTCTAAAGCGTCGCTCATAAACTCTTGGTTTTTGTAAAAAGAGTTCATTGAAATTAACTTTTGATTATAACCCTCCATTGCTTCCTTAAAATAAATAAATTCAGAAGAACGGCTTTCTTCTCCGGATTTTTGAAGCAAGAAATTCTGCAAAGTAAGCTCTCCTAGAGCATAAAACTCTATAGCTAATAAGACTAAAACTACACAGAATAAAAAAATCGAAAGCTCAAAAAACAAAACTATGAACAATCTTTTTTGTTTTTCTTGCAAAAGAATCCTTTTTTCTGATGGAGGCAATAAATTTAACATTCTTTTTTTGTGTGTTTATTATTTTTCCATGCTTCTCATTGCCAACCCAAAAGCTGTAGTAAAAGACAGGGATTCCTTCTGCAAATCAAGCAAAGTGCTATTTTTTGCAGATTCAGAAAAATTTATCCAAGGGTCTCCAAAACCCACAGCAACACCTAATTTTTTTTGCAAAAATTCATCTATGCCTTTTAAGTTGACTCCCCCTCCAGATAAAATAATTTTTTCTATCTTGCCCCCCTTATTGGGCTTATCGGGAAAATGTTCGTGAAAATCTTGGCTAGAATAAAAATCCAGATATTTCTGTATCTCTTTAACTAATTCTTCTAAAATAGGCGTTAGCGATTTTTTTACTGCCTTTGTTCTATGATTGGATTTTGTTTTTATAGAACTTATACCATATTTCTTTTTCATATGCTCTGCCTCCTTCAAACTAATGCCTAAGTCCTTTGATATTTTGTTTGTAATTTGTTGAGAAGAAACAGGGATAGAAGAAGTAAATCTTACAGAATAGCCCGAAAACACAATAAAATCTGCACTATCACCCCCAAAGTCAACAATAACAACTGGTTCTAAACTGGTTTCGTCTTTTATCAAAACCCTGGCAATCGCCTGGGTTTCCACTTCAAGAGCCACAGGAATAAGCCCTGACTTTTTAAGAACCAAAACATAAGAGTCAGCTATTACTTTTTCTACAGCAACAACTAAAACATCTAAATGGTCGAGATGGTTTGTTACAGGGTTTATTTCTTTAAAATCAAGGTATACCTGGTCAGCCGGCAAAGGGATATAATTTTCTGCCTCAAAAGGAACCGCTGATTTAAGTTCTTCTTTTGCCATTTTCGGCATCTGGATAACCTGAGAAAAGGATTTCTCCTCTGGCAGAGAAGCAACCACATACTTTGTATTAATTTTCTCGCCTTTTACAGAAGACAAAAGTTCCCCAATAATCTTTATAAGCGCTTTTTCATCTTTAATTATACCATCTTTTATTACACCTAAAGGAATATTTTTTTCATTAAAAGAAACAGGTCGTAAAAAACCGCGCTTTTTTCTGAGCTTTACAACCTTCAAAGATGTATCATTAATGTCCAAGCCAAATGTTTCTGGCTCTAAACTTAAAAAATTAAACATTTTTATATTATTATAACACTAAAGGTTTAAAAATATAAACCTATTCTATCTCATTCCAACTTTCAATCCGCCATGATCCGCCTGGTCCTGAAGAAAACAAAGCGTTTGCTAATCCAGTTTCGTAGGTGACTTCTGCGTTTGAATCCATATATATTCCATAACCAGTTGCCTCTCTTAACTTGGCGTTTGAGGTTAATTTTATGTATCCGTTAGCTGCATATAATATGGCTGTTTTTGTATTGCTTGTGGCTGATATGGCTGGGTCACTTGGACTACTGGAACTCTTTGCAGAAAGAAGCATCAAATAGCTTCCTATTGAGCTATTACACTTCCCGCCTCCTTTATACCCCTCAGATCCGCAGAGAACAACATTACTGCTTAATATAATTTTACCATCCACCACAATAACCCCGCTAAAAGAACTATAATCTGAAGACAGTTCTATAACAGAATTTGAGCTTAAATTTAAATCTCCTGTAACCCAGATTGTGCCTTCCATTGTTAAAACTGCGTTACTGCTTAAGCTCATATTGCCGTCTACTTTAATAGGCCCTAAAACATCCTCATTGTTGCCACCTAAACTGTATCCTGTTACAATCCCCCCGGCTTCTGCGCTTTCTTTCCAGCCCATAATTTGTTCTGAAGTTATGGGCATCTGCTCTGTTCCAACGTAATCCTCTGACTCATGATAATACTTAGTTCCAGCGCTGCATCCTGAATCTGAAGTATAATGAAGTTCCTGGTCTATTTGGGAATTTTCGCAAACGCTTGCCCAAGCACTGCCTCCGCCACTCCCTGAAACTTTAACTTTAGAGTTCTTTATTTTTCCGCTAGGACCTGCCGAAATAGCGTCTCCATATATTTTTGCGTTAGATGCTCCTCTTATTGTGCCGTTTGAAAACATATTTCCGTAAATCCTAGCATTGCTATTCATTTGAACTCCTAAATCTCCTGCCTGGACTCCATAATGGAAAGAAACCTGTTCAGCATCAATGCTATACACAATCCGCATCCTTTTAATTCTGTCAAAAAAATCTCCTTCAGAAATAATGGCCCTAGATCCTGCAATAGCTTCTGGAATTTGCACAACAACCTCAAACCCTTCCACGTCTATAGTGTAACTTAAGCTTGCTATTTCAGGATTATTTTTTAACCGCAATAAAGAATCTTCAATACCTGATTCTGCAGCATAATATGACTGAGAGGCCTTTACCTCATTTTCAAAAGCTTTATGCCTAATCAAAATTATAGCGCTCATACTCATAGCTAAGCTAAGCAAAAAAGCTAAAACAAAGATTGATAATAACGAGGTAACAAATCCTTTTTGGTAGTCCATAATTAAATTAATAACTCCTCAATGAAGCTGTTGAAGTAAGGTCTGCTGAAGACGCAAGCTCCAAAGAAGATGTTTTATAATTAGCAACTAAATGTATTCTAACAGAATCCGAACCGTTTATTGAAATATGAACAAATTCTAATGTAGTGACCTCTATTGCGTCTGAGGTCAAAAATACTGGATTTTGGGATTCTTTTTTAAAACAAATGCGAGTTCCGCAAAGAAAAAAATCAATATAGCTGGTTCCTTCTCCGCTTGGCAGGTAATCATAAGTTCTAAGCGACAATTGACTTGATGTAGTAGTTGGAGTGTAAACGCTTTCTGCTCCTTTTATTTCATAGAGCATTGTTTCTATAGCGCTTCTGGAATTTTCCAGCACCTCCCTGTCTGCTTTTGCTTTGCTGTTAGAATAATTAAACCAAAAAATAAATCCAGCAACTATTAAAAAAACTAAAAGCAGTATAGAAATGAAAACTAAAACTTCAACTGTTGTAAATCCTTTTTTAAAACTCATTTCCAGTTTGTAAGGTAAGTGACGAGTTGGAGAGAGTTGCTCTCCCACCCAACAGTTACTGTGATTTTACGCGTGTCGTCGTCGTCATTTAAAGGATTATAAGTAGCTTCAATGCCACCTGTTACAGCATCTCGAGACACCCTGTCAACAACAACCTTTCTATTAAAAATCCCTGTTGTCTCCTCTCCCTCAGCAAGCGTCCATGTTGCCGGGTCAGATCCTGTGTCTAAAAACGCATAATAAGAAAAGCCGGTGGATAAAAAACCAAGGCCGTCTTCTGACCAATCTGTTCCATCCCTAAAGCTTCTTAATGCCTCGATTTCCTCTTCAGCTAGCAATAAAGCATCTGTTTTTTTCTGAAGTAAAGCCGAAAGCTTTATCGATGCTTCACTAACTTCTAAAAGCGCAACAAAGGCAATAGCAATAACAGCAATAGCTATTATTGCATCTATAAAAACAATTCCCGCTTCTCCTTTGTTTTTAAAATTTATTAATTTATTTTTTAGCATCTTTTATTTTTTTATTGCCATTCAATGCCCGAAGGAGTAAAAACATAAACAGAACTTGAGGTTGTTGCTGCTCCATCGGCACTGTATTCTATAAAATTCCCTGTTCCGTCTCCTGAAACTGACATCTCAATGGGGGCTGTGTTAAAACGCATATCCCTGTGAACACAAAACTGCGTATATTCTGAAGGATCATTAAGCCAATGGGTGTGTATGCTAAGCTCTTGGTCTTGGCCTCCAATATCAACTGTTCCTTCCCAATCAAACTGTCCTCCTGCCAAGTATTGGCTGATTGCAATTTGCAAGACAGGGCTTTCCTCAGAGGTTAAAACAATATACTCTGTTTCTGTATCAATAATTCTTTGATAGTCAATGTGCACATGCCGTGAGTCCTTTACGCGTTCTGCGTCATCAGCAACCACGGGCTGAGAAAATCCAACCACTCCTAATCCGCTGACAAAGACATCGTTGCTTCCTCCAAAAGAGTCGTTGCTTCCTCCTGGGTCGTCTTTAAATGCTAAAGATACGCTACCCCAATTATCAACATAACCAGTAAGGCGGTCAAAAACTATTTCGTTGCTTCCCTGAAAATCTATGCCTTGAAACTCTACTGTATCTGGCAAAAAATAAACCTTATCTTCTAAAACTTCCCTTGATGCATAGTTGCCACCCTTAAACAAAGTATAGCTTTGGGGAGATGTTGTTGTATCAAAATAAACCCCGTATCTTCCGCTTGACTCATAAGCAATTGTTTTGTTTTGGGCAAGCCTCAAAACATTTGCTATTTCTTGGGTCGCATTATTTAAATCAGAGTTTCTTTTTAAAGAAAAAAACGTGGTAATACCAATAGCAGCTAAAATAGCTATTATCGTTATTGAGATAATAATCTCAATTATTGTAAAACCTTTATTCATAAAATATGTGGCGTTATCCTATGGCGCTTAATGAAGAATACATAGGTTGGATTATAGAAATAGCAAAAATGCCCACGACCACCCCTAAGATGACTATTAGAACCGGCTCTATTACAGTTGATATTTTTTCTGTGGCTGAAACAACCTCTTGTTCGTAAAATTCAGCTAACTTTTTTAAAATATCTGAACTTTTTCCAGTTTCCTCGCCAACTTTTATCATCTCAACCATACCAAATGGGAAAAGATTTTTTTCTATCATTAACGCTGAAGATAAGCTTTCTCCCTTTTTAATTTTTTCCCCAGCTGACTCCACTGCCTCTTTAAAATAGTGGTTGCCCATCAGGTTCGCAGATATTTCCAGGGACTTTAGCAAAGGAACGCCCGAAGAAATAAGAGAGCTCAAAGATCGAATTAAAATAGCGCAATCATTTTCTTTAATCAAAGTTGAAAAAAATGGAATTTTTAATAAAACAGTATCTATAAATCGTTTTCCTTGCTTGGTTTTTAAAAGGGTAAAAATAATAAATGCTAAAATAAAAGGGGTTATCAACAAAAACAGCCAGTTTTTAGCAGCAAAATTTCCAGACCCCAGCACAATCCTTGTATAAATAGGAAGATCTGCCTCAATGGTGCTAAAAAACATATTCAATTTTGGAATAACCACGGTGACAACTACAATACCAACGCCAATCATAGTAAGCACAATAATTGCAGGATAAATCATAGCCGCCTGTACCTTGGACTTTAGCTCGTGTTCTTTTTCTAATTGCACGGCTAAATCTTTTAAAACATCCTCTAACGTGCCCGCCTCTTCGCCTACTCTTACCATGCTCAAAAAAAGTTCAGAAAAAATATCTGGATATTCAGCTAATGCTTCTGACATCGCCGTGCCTTTATTAATTTTTTCTTTGATGTCAAGCAGGGCTTTTTTAAAATTTTTATTTTTTGTTTGCACAGACAAAATATCAAAAATTTTCACCACAGAAAGACCGGTTGAAGTCATAACCTGAAGGTTTCTGGTCATGAGAATTTTTTCCTTAGCAGAAACTCTTGCTTTAGAAAAAAATCGGCTCAAAAAACTTCTGCCTTCTTTTTTTTCACCTGAAACACCCTCTACCAACATCAAATTTTCATCCTTTAATTTTTGGGACAGCTGGCGCAAATCATCAGCAAACATGGTGCCTGTTTGCGTTTTGCCGTCAAATGATTTGGCTGTATAAGAATAATTAGGCATGTTTCAAATTAAAAGTTAAAAAATCAAAATTAAAAATTACAATCTAAAAATAAAAAAATAAATAATTTTAAAATTTTGCGCTGTCATTTTGCATTTTGATATTTGCATTTTCAATTACTCTATTATGACGCGCAGCACTTCTTCTATTGATGTTAATCCTTGGGCAGCTTTTACAAAACCGTCTTCAATCATTGTTCTCATGCCCTCTTCAATGGCTTTTGAAGAAATTTCTTTTGTTGAGGCCTTTTTTATAATCAAATCCTTTATCGACTCTGTTACTGATAAAATTTCATAAATTCCAACTCTGCCCCTGTATCCATCAGCAGAATCTTCAGAAGGCACAGGCCTATAAAACTTGATATCTCCCAGACCTTCACTTGCCTTTGCCAGTTTTTCTTCTTTAAGAATTTTTAGTATGCGTTCTGTATCGCAATGTCTAGATAAGTCCTTTATGTCTGATTGGCTTAATTTATAGGGCTCTTTTTCCCCGTAAAACCTTCTGACAAGACGCTGGGCTAAAATCAAGTTTATAGTGGAGGCAATTAAGAACGGCTCTGCTTTCATGTCAATCAATCTGGGGATTGCCCCAGCTGCCTCTGTTGTGTGCAAAGTAGATAAAACCAAATGGCCTGTTAAAGCAGCATTGATTGCAAGGCCAGCTGTTTCATTGTCTCTTATCTCCCCAACCATAATAATGTTTGGGTCTTGTCTTAACAAAACCCTTAACCCTGAAGCAAAGGTTAATCCAATTTTTGAATTTACCTGCGTTTGGTTTATTCCCGGCATCCTGTACTCAATAGGGTCTTCAACCGTAGAAATATTCACAGCCGGCGTATTTAATATTTCCATTGCTGTATATAAGGTTGTTGTTTTTCCAGACCCAGTAGGACCTGTAACCAATATCATGCCAACTGGTCTGGATATATTATCCTTAAATAACTTAAGCGCCCTTCCGCTCAGGCCCAATCCGTCTAATCCAACTTTTTTATTATCTTCTGGCAACAACCTCATCACAACTTTTTCACCATTAAAAACAGGCAAAACAGAAACCCTAACAGAATATTTGAAGTCCTCTGTTTCAATTTTGAACCTGCCGTCTTGGGGAAGCCGATGCTCATCGAGCTTTAAATTAGAAAGAACTTTTATTCTTGCCACTATTGCAGGCCCAGATGAAACAGGCAGAGTCATCACAATATGAAGTATTCCATCTACTCTATAGCGTACTATTACTTCTTTATCTAAGGGTTCCACATGCACGTCAGAGGCCCTTTCCAAAATAGCGTGCTTCAACAAAGTATCAACAATTTTTATTATAGGCAATTCTTCTGCGGCTTTTTCTAAGCCCTTTTCTTTTTCTTTGTCTCCAAAAACGTTTTCCTCTTTTATGTGTTTTATGCCTATTGCGTCGCCTTTTTTAACAAACTCCCCAAACTCGCTCTCCATGGTCTTTTGATACTGGGACAAAACATTTTTTATGCTTTGCTGAGTGGTTATCCTGGGCAGTATTTTTAAGTTTGGGCTTGTTTTTTTAATAAACTCAATTGTTCTTAAATCATCAGGGTTTAACATAGCCACTTCAAGGTTGTCTTTTTTCTTGCTGAAAGCAACAATATTGTGGACTCTGGCAATGGACTCTGGAATAATCTTTAAAATTTCTGGCTCAATTGTTTGTTTTTCTAAATTTATAAAAGGAATCCCTAAAATATGGGACTGGACCCTGCTTAATTCATCAACTTTAATATCTTTATTCTTAACTAAAACTTCGCCGACATCTCTGCCCACAACTTTACTTTCTTCTAAGGCCTTATCAAATTTGGCTTCTGTGACAAGCCCAGAATCCAATAAAAATTTTTTAAGCTTTTTCGGGTCTGCTTTCATCAGGGTAGAACTATAAATCTTATTTTATTTTACCACATAAAACAACGCCACAAAACAAGCATTTCCCAAAAAGTGTGGATAAGTGCCAAATTCCTATGAAAAACGATGGCTCAACGGCCGTTGAGCCATCAAAAAACCCATCAAAATTTATGCCTTTTCATAATAAACATATCCACCTCTATCTCCTATCTGCCTGATTTTACCCTCTTTTTCCAGATCGTCCAAATATCTTGTGGCAGTAGCGTCAGAAACACTCAAAAGCCCCTCAACATCATCGTTTGCTATTCTTTCTTTCTGGCATAATAGCTCTAAAATTTTCTGTTTATGCTCTTGCTTTTTCTCTGCCTGCAAACGCATTAGCTCTGGCATTTCTTTATCTTTGGCTTTTTTGTGCATCAAATACCAAACCCAAAACCCCATCCCAACAACAACTAAAACTAAAATAATTTCAAAATAACTCATCACATTTTTAATTATTTTCTGTATGTTTTGCTAGTTCTACGCTCTAAAGATAAAATTTTAATATTACCGCCTGTTTTAGAAAAAATAATTCGCATACTTCCCTTACGGATACGAAAAATATCATGTTTTGCTTTGAGTTTTTTTAAATCCAGTTTTTCAAAATTACCAGACTCTATTTGCAGAAGAATCTTTTTAAATTTGCTCTTTTCTTTCTTGCTTAACTTGTTTAATGCCTTATCAACCTTGTCCATGAAAGATTATAAGCGTTTCAATAACTCTTTTACATTTATACCTCCTTTTTTAATTTTAGAAAAATCAATCACTTCTTCCCAATACTCTTCTTCTATGGGAGAAATTTTAAATAAGGGTGTAGATTTTTTAAAAACAATAAAAGATTGGCCATCCTTTACTTTTTGGGCATAGCCTTGCAAATCCTCTCTCAAATTTTTTACAGAAACAATATTTTTCATAATAATCAAAGTTTATCTTAATATTAACTTAAGTTTAGGTTATTGAAGCTTGTTTGTCAATACTCTATCCTCTTATATTAGCAAGAAAGTATTCAAATACCAGTTTATAATTTCTTGACCCCAAAATAGAGCAATAAATGTGCCCACTATTAAAAATGGGCCAAAAGGTATTTGACTTTTTAAGCCCTTTTTTTGAAAAATTATTAATGCCACACCAATCATAGCTCCCAAAAGAAAAGCTAAAAATAAAGCAACTAAAACATTTGGAAAGCCAAGCAAAACCCCCATTAAAATGCCTAATTTTACATCCCCAAAACCAATCCATCGTCCGCGAGATATCAAAAATATCAAAAGAAAAAAACCAGAACCAACCAGCACGCCCATCAAAAGATTGGGCAACAATGAAAAGCTCTCAAATAATTTATAAATAAGGGCTATTATTATGGCTGGAATTAAAACCTTGTCTGGAATTAAGTAGTGCTTAAAGTCATAGGCAAATATTACAATAAAAACACTGGCAATATAAAATAAAAAAATCAAGTTTATTATCCCGTTGCAGCAAGACACCGCTGTGACAGCAAAAACTAACAAAAACACCAACCCGGTTAATATTTCTATTAAAGGATACTGTATTGATATCTTTTTTTTACAGTATCTGCATTTGCCGCCCAAAAAAATGTAACTAAAAACAGGAATTAAATCCTGCCAGAATAATTGATGACGGCATTCAGGGCAAAAAGACCTTCCCCCCAAATTCTTTTTTTGTTCTAGGCGATAAATAACGCAATTTAAAAAACTGCCGATGCAAAGCCCAAAAACAAAAGCAAATATATTGTTAAAAATTAAAAAAGTATCCATTATTCGCTAATCCGGACAAACCCCTGCATCACAGATTGCAGTTGCCGATTCTTTTTTAGCGCCCCTTGAATCAACGCAATAATATATTGAACTGTCAGCCTTTTCCTGTATTGAAGCGCACCACTCTTGGTCTGAGTCACTGCAGTCATCTGAATTGTCGCACTCCACTGTTACTGCATAGCCCATTTTCTCACCCAAGAGAGAGTTTAAAACATTTTGGTAATCAGTGTCCGAAGAAACCCCATCGAAACTTCCGTTTGTGTTGTAGTATGTGATAGCGTTTGTAAACAGGGTAGCCAGATCTCCTTTTGCAGCTGCATCCTTTCCTTTATCTATGTAACGGGTAACATTAATCAACACAATGGCAGCTAAAACACCAATAATAGCAATAACCACCAACAGTTCAATGATTGTAAATCCATCGCGATTTTTCATATTTTTTCTCATATTTTTTATCAATTACTTATTTTAATTTATTATACACTCTGTTATGTTAGCATTGCAAGAATCTGAGTTTATATCTTTTTTAACTCCCCTACTATCAACGCAAAATGCTTTTTCAGAGCTTGAAAATTTTACCGCACAAGCAGCCCATTTTTCTCCGCTAACGCTTACAGAACACCAGGCTCCATTTGGGTTTTGGGGCATTTGAGAAAAAGAATTTTTGACAATTTCAGATTCACAAAAATCTTCATAGCTTCCGCTGTTATTATAATAAATTTCCCCGGCCGGAACCAACACCGACAAATTGCCAGCTATATTAGAATCCTTCCCTAAATTTATATACTGAAAAACAGAGAAAAGAATAATTCCAGATAAAATAGCAATCACTGCCATCACAATAAGAAGCTCAATCATAGTAAAAGCTTTTTGCATATTATATAGTACCCAATGCGCCATATAATGGCTCAATAATTGAAATTGCCAAAACAGCCACTATCGCCCCCAAAAAAATTATTAATACCGGCTCTAGAAGCGCTGTAAAATTTGCTACCGTCCTCCCAATTTCTTTTTGGTAAAAATTAACTATCTCCATTAAATTTTTATCAAGCTTTCCGGTTTCTTCACCAACCTGCACCATTTGCACCACAAAAGGCGGAACCAGTTTTGGATATTTTACTAAAACATGACTGATTTTTTCACCCTCTGAAACCCTTTCTTCTGTTTCAGCTAAAATTTGCTTATAAACAAAATTTTCAACTGTATCTTTTGTTATTTTTAATGCGTTGTTAATTGAAAGCCCAGCTGAAATCAAAGTAGAGACATTTTCAGCAAACCTGACAAGATATATTTTTTTAAAAAAACCAGAAATAAGCGGAATCCTTAAAATTAGTTTGTCAAAATTCTTCTTGCCTTCTTTGGTAGTAAAATAATAAGCTAAAAATAAAACTAAAAAGAAAAAAGCAACAACTATAATCCATCCATAATGGCTCAAAAATCCGTAAAAACCAATCATAAGGGCTGTAAAAAGAGGAGGGTCTTTTGTTGTTTGTTCAAGCAAATCAACAAGGCGGGGCATCACAAAAAACATAACAATCAAAATTACAGCCAGCAAAACCCAAATCACAAACATAGGATAAATCATAGCTCCCTTTATTTGTGCCCGTATATCGTATTCCCGCTCTAAATGATCTGAAAGATAAGAAAGCGCATCTGAAATTTTTCCAGACGCTTCTCCTGTTTTCATCAAGCTGACATAAAAAACATTAAAGACCTCAGGATATGTTGAAAATGACTCTGACAAAGAGTTTCCTTCTTCAACCAATTGTGAAATTTTTAAAATTTTCTGCTTAAAAACAGGATTTTTAGTTTGTGCTGCCAAACTTTTCAAACTCTGGGTTACAGGTACACGGGATTGCAACATAACAGCCAGCTGCCTTGAAAATATTGCTAAGTCCTTTTTTGAAATTCTGTTTAAAAAACCTATGTTTTCGTATTTAAAAAGCCGGGGAGATTGCTCCTTTATGGATGTTGCAAAAATATTGTATTTTTGCAAAAGAAGAGCTGCTGCTTCTTTTGATGAGGCCTCAACTGTTCCTGTTTCCAATTTGCCCTCTTTTGACCTCGCCTGATAAATATATTTCAATTTTGATTTACCTTAATAAATTTTTAATTTCTCCTGGGTCTAAAGCGTAATCAGTTGCGTTTTTCAAAGATATTTCTTTTTTTCTTACCAAATCAACCATTGCCCTGCCGTAAGAAATCATTCCTTCTTTTGCTGAAGTTTCTATTACAGCTGGAATTTCATGGATTTTATTTTCTCTTATAAGAGTTCCCACAGCATTGTTGCAAATCATCACCTCGCAAACCGGAATAAACCCTCCTTTGATTCTGGGTATAAGCCGCTGGGAAACTAT